>JAILDU010000072.1 GCA_024689005.1 Paludibacteraceae bacterium | reverse complement strand
AGACAAGAGAGTCTTTCAGCGAATGACAATGAGCGGTCTTTCAGTGAGTTCCACGAACGGTCTTTCAGCGTAGCGGTCTTTCAGCAAGCAGAGCTTGCGGTCTGTTCGGCAAAATGCCGAACATCATGGGTAAAGTATTTTTTGAAGACCCGATACATCATATTTCGGGTAAAATCAGTAAGAAATTTCGTACGATCTACAACCTGCGCAAAGCCAGTCAGAACAAGTTCACGTCCGTGCACGGCGACCGCGTGGCACCGGTGACCGCCGAAGAACTGGCACAGCGCGAGAAATTTAAACAGGCCCGTCAGGCGGCTATGGAGCGCTCGAAAGACCTGAGTAAAACGGCGGCTGACCAAGCGGCCTTCAGGGCAGCGCGCGCGGCCGGCGACAAGCACACCACGATGATGGGGTGGCTGTTTGCAGAGGAGTATAAGAAGCTCTAATTAAGAATGAAGAATGAAGAAAGGAGAAAATATGACAAAACAACAAATCTACAAGATGGTAGCGACGATAGCTACCGCCATCGTAACTTGCATAGCGATTGCGTTGGGTCTAAGCTCTTGCAACGCCACACGAACGATCACCACCAAGTCCGAGTACTGGCAACGCGGCGACACCTCCTGCGTCATCCAAACGAGGACGATTGAGAGTTACGACGCGAGTAAGAAACTATAGAAAATCACTTGTTGAGGTCGGAGTAGCGGCGGAGGGCGATGCGATAAGCGATGAGTGCGTCAGTGAGGTCCGAATGCGACTGTGTGATGGCATTCTGCTGACGAAGCAATTCGGTGATAGTGGCGCGACCAGCCTCGTAGTTGATCTGCGTCAAACGATAAGCCTCTTGCGCATGGCTATAGGCGTTTTGCTGAATGAGAACCATAGCCTGCGCGGCGATGAGTTGGTCGGCAGCCTGCTGCGCACGCAGATTGAGTTGCGCACCCAGATAATCGGCATCCAGTTGTGCCTGCTCGATAGCCAGGCGTTGCTCTTTGAGTTTATGAGCCGTCTCCCACCAAGCCGTCAACGGTACACGCATGGTGACGAAAAGAGTTCCGTTGCCCTTGTTGTTGCTATTGAGGCCGTCCTTGAGAATATTGGCTTGCAGATGGCTGTAGCCATACCCAGCCCCGACAGCCACTTGCGGCAAGGCATCGGCAAGCGTCATGCGCCTCGTCAGTTCGGCAGCACGAACCTGCAGGCCCAAGAGTTGTTGCTCGGGCGTGATAGCGGTTTCTTCATTCGATATGTTCTGTGGCATAGTCATTGGGTCAAAGGACAGCGAATCGGCAATAACGATGGAGTCCTGCATAGGCAGTCCGACCGAGAGCGCTAAGGCTTGTCGGGCCAGCGAGAGACCGCTCTGCAATTGCAACTGTCGGGTTAGCACTTCGTCACGTCTGAGCGCCACTTGCATGGTGTCGGACGGCAGAGCCAAACCCGCAGCAACGGCCGCAGAGACGACATAAGACAGCGTGTTCAGGAGCGTCAATCCCTCGTCTATCAACTGTTGTTTCTGCTGCAATCCATAGACGAGCCAATAGGTCTGTTCTACCTGTTCGAGCAAGTCACGTGTAGTCACTTCGGCCTGCAGTTTGGCGGCCTCAACACCCACTTTGGCCAACCTGTTACCCGCCACAATCTTGCCGCCAACAAACACCGGTTGGACGGCAGACACACCGGCCACGTATCCGTATTGGAGCAGACTGAGCGAGTGGTCCAACCCCATGCCCGCGCCGTAGTTGCCGTACAACGTAGTCAGCAAGTCGCGCACAGCCGCATTGCCTATATCGTCAATCCCCACCTCCACCAAGGGATGCAAGGCATGGAAGCCCACAGCCGTGGCCTGCACCTGCGGAAAGTACTTGGTCAGGGCTTGCGCCTTCACCTCCTCAGCACGCGCTATGTCTAACTGCGCTTTGCGCACAGACGGATTATTCCGGCGCGCAAGTTGTAGGCACGAATCCAGCGACAGAGTCACTGCAAAAGCACCTTCGCACACCGACAGAAGGATCAAAAACAATATGTAGAGACGTTTGGTCATTTGATATCGTGGCTTTGATAAACTTTCCAATAGATAACAGGCAGGATGGTTACGGTGAGCGGCAACGTAAAGATAGTGCCGAAACAAATGACCACTCCCATAGGCATCCACAGAGCGGTATGCGCGATGATCATAGGCAGCACTCCGAGCGCCGTGGTGGCGCTGGTGAGGAAGACCGGGCGCATACGTCGCAGACCCGCACTGAAGGCCGCTTCGCGATAAGTGAGTTGCTTATACTTGCGCGAGTCCTCGGCGTACTCGTACATCATGATGGCGTTGCGCACAATGATTCCAATGAGACTAACGATACCCAGCACAGCGGTGATGGAGATATCCAGGCCAAAGAGCCATAGTCCCAATGATGCACCAAACAGGCACAAGAGCGATGAGGAGAGCGCCAGCGCGGCCAAGCCTAACTTACCGAAATGGTAGATCAGCAGCGCCAGCATGACGGCTAAGGCAGCCACCACGCTCCACAGGATCTGCGGCACTATCTGTCCGTTGATAGCCGACAAGCCGCCATACGAGATGGTGATTCCTTCAGGCAGCGTGGACATGTGCTTCTTCACCCACTCTTTCACTTTGCTTTCGGCATCCACCTGGCTGGTTGCCCCGCGCAGGTCGGCACCCACCGTGATAGTGCGTACCGCGTTACGCCGCTCCAAACTCGTGTGATGCCATGTCGGTTCCAGGGTTGCCACTTGGCGCAGAGGTACCCAGAGGCCGGCTACGGCGGTTGGAACCAACATACTCTCCAACTGCGAGACACTCATCTCTTGCGCTCCGGATGTATAGAGCACAACGGGCACACCGTAACTGCCCTCATAGAGCGTGGTAAGCGTGACGCCCTTGGTAGCCTGGCGCAGATAGAGTGAGAGCATAGTCTCGGTTATTCCCAGACGCGTGGCCTCGTCGGGCTTAAGTACAATACGCGTGGATGCGGCTATATTATCGTAATCGGAGTGAACCCATTGCAGTTCGGGCTGCGCAGCCATGAAGCGACGCACGCTGTCTGCATACACGGACATCAGATCCAAGTCTTCGCCCTGGATACGCACTTCCAGCGGATTCTTGACAACCTGATAATCCAACTGCTTGAAGCGGACATAGGCGTTGGTAAAATAGTTCTCATAGCGAAGACTATACTCCTTGAGAATCTGTTTGGTGGCATTGCATGAGGTAGTATTGACTATCAGTTGGGCATAGTTCTCACGCGCCATCTGCGGCGTATAGGTAGCATGAAAACGCGGGCTGGCTTGACCGATAAACGATGTAACACTGGTCACGCGCTTATCGGCACGCAGGATACGCGCCAACGAGTCTGCCACCACAGCGCTCTCTTCCACAGTACAACCATCGTGCAGGTATAACTCTACCGCCAGACACTCACGGTCTGCCTTAGGCAAGAGTTGCAAATTGAGACGAGTCATCAGAAAACCGCCCACCAACAACGCGGTAGCCAAAAGAACATAAACAATGACCGGGCGCTCGAAACAACGCGTCAACATTCGTTTATAGAAATCCTGGAGCGACTCAAAGAAACGATTTTGTGCGCGCTCAAAAGCCGTCCAATCGCTCTCTCTACGCGGCTTGATAAAACGATATGACAAGTATGGCGTTACCCACGAAGCATAGAAGATACTTGCGCCCAAAGCGAAGAGAACGGCCCATGGGAACAGCTGGACAAACTCACCCAACGGTCCGGTGATGATACGCGTCATGGGGAAGAACATACCGCTGATGGCGCATGTGGCGAGCGACATGGGCACAAACAACATACTGGTACTGACTACCGCAGAATACCATCTGGAGTGGCCGCGCTCCAATATATTGGTATAACCGTCGATGACGATAACCGAGTCGTCCACTATCATACCCAGCACAAAAATCAATGCCGCCAGCGTCACCGTATTCAGTTCTATGCCGGTTATGTACATCAGTCCGACACAGATGGCCGTGCAAACAGGCACTCCGGTAGATGCCACCAGTGCCGTACGCAGAGGAAAGAGCAATAGCATGACAGCGATAACCACCAAAATGGATATAACTATATCGCGAAGGAACGACAAAACGGAATCGTTAACTACCTTCGGTTGGTCGGTTATGCGATGAAAATGAATATCCGGAGGCAGTTGAACGGCGGCATCGGCCAACTCTTTGTCCACGCTGCGTCCGAAGGCTACAATATTATTGCCCGGAACCATCTCCATATTGATGATCAGGCATGCTGCATCATCAAACTCGACATACTTGTCCGGCTTCTGATAGCGGCGCTCGATAGTTGCTATGTCTTTGAGGCGCACCGTGGCACCCGTAAGCGGATCGGCCAAGATGATTTGCTCCTGGATCTCGTACTCTGATTGATATGGAATAACTACTTGGAAGGCATTCTTAGCCGCTCCCGTGCCGCCCATGGTTCGCAGTCCTTGCAGTGCCAATTGGGCTTGAACAACCGTTTCGCTGATGCCATAGGCAGAGAGGCGCTCCGGGTCAATGGTGATGGCTATTTCTTCCGATTGGCGTCCCAGAATACGCAGTTTGCCCATCTCAGGTATGGTACGCAGGTGGCGGCATACCTGTTGTGCATATTGCTCCAGTTCGCGAGGGCTACGCTCCGCGCTCTCTATGGCCAGCAACACAGACGATGTATTGCCGAAATCATCCACCACCACCGTCTGTAACACACCGGCAGGCAAGGACGTCTTCTGCAATAAAGGCAGGCCTGCCCGTATGCGTGTCCACGCACCCGCATTGTCACGAACAGACACGCGAATCATCACATAGACATAGACTATACCGTCCTCTGTGACACTGAATGTCTGGCTCTTGTCAACCTCTTCAAACGAGTTGATATATTCTTCCAGAGGGATAGTCACCTGCTGCTCCACTTCTTCTGCCGTTGCGCCGGGATAGATAGCAGCCACGATGCCTTGACGTATAGTGAACTGAGGAAACTCATCTTTGTTGAGCCTCGGCAGAGACCACACTCCGAAAAGCATAAGCAAGAGGAAACAAGCCAACACAACCCCGTGGTGGCGCATCGCTCCTTCTATGTGCTTACGTGTCATCATTGCTGTATAACGCTACAACCTTGATAGAGTTTTTGATAACCGTCCGTGATAAGTGTGTCGCCTTGTTGCAGTCCCTGCGTCACCAAGACGCCATCCGCCATATAGCCGCCCACACGTATCTCTACACGTTCTGCCTTGCCGGCACGCACCACCCAAACGGAAGGATATTGGCGCTGCAGATGCACACAGCCGGCAGGAATAACGATAGAAGACGATTGGTTGGGATTCGCAACATCCATATTCACTTTGCATACCATACCTGGACGCAAACGTTCACGACCGCCATCAATGACTGCCTTCACTTCGTATGTGTGTGCTAATTGATTGGCCTTTAGGCTTTTCTCTGTCACTCGGCATTGCAGCGTATCGCCGGTAGCTTGACATTCGACTATGCCTTTCTGACCAATACTTATGGCGCTTATCTCTGTTTCCGGAACCGTAAAACGCACGGCGAATGTTGCCATATCCAAGAGAGTCATGACGCGTACTCCGGGCAACAGAGTCTGTCCAACCTGCGTATCCATACCGCTTACGATGCCGCTAACCGGTGCCCTGAGTTCGCACTCGCGCACCTGCTGTTTGGCGGCGTCGCATAGAGCCTGAGCCTGAGACAATTTGCTCTCTATCTCCACCATCTGCTGATCGGTGATAGCACCCTTGTCATATACTTGGCGAACACGCTCAAATCCATCTTGCGCCTGGCGCAACGTAGCCTCTGCGGAACGCAAGGCATTGACTGCCTGTGTGCTATCGATGCGGATTAACACCTGCCCTTTTTGAACACGATCGCCGTCCTTACAATTGACCGCCAACACACGACCACCGGACTGCATGCTGAGCGGAAGTTCGGTACGTGCCTCAATCGTTCCGACATAACGCACGGATGAATGCGTATTCCGGCCACCCACTACTTGCGTATGAACGGCGATAGAGGGCACCTCATTCTGCTTAGGTTTGATGGCCGACGAGCAGTCGGACAAGAAAAGAGGCAGCAGACAAACGAATATGTAACTCAGTTCTTTTTGCATAACATGGTCAGTTGGTCTGCTCTAACACCTTCACCCACATAGTGAAGTGATATGATTAGTGTATTGTCGTAGAATGTTCCTTCGCCGGAAGCTTGGATATGGTGACTCTTGGTCTGAACGAGCAGTTCTCGTTCGTATTGCTTTAGGTTCAACACCTTGCCGTGTATCTCGGCTTGCGTGGTATAGGCAGGACCGTTGAGTGCATTGAACGTCACCATGGCCGTTGTAGAATCAAGAGGAATAAGTTCCATACTACCTATCTCGTCAGACAAGGTTACCGTGTCCGTCGAATTACCTAAGACAGACGAACTATTGACAATGGCTGTCCCGCTAATTTTATACGAATATGTTCCTGCTACTTGTTGCACCTGGTCTTGACATGCAGTAAAAAAGACTACCATGCAAGCAAGAAGTCCAAAAAAGAAGTGTTTTTTCATTTCGTTATTATTGTTAAAGTTTATTTTCTGCAAAGTATCGCCATAACGGAGCCGCATGCAGGGCCTGGACAATCTCTCCGTCCTGTAGCATCTCCAACACTTGGGATGGCTCTAATATATCTACATGGATATCTTCGGTTTTCTCCTGGTGTTGCTCACGCCGTTTCTCTACTCCGGTAGCGAGAAAAGTATAGCAAAGGTTATTATGGTTGGTCGGGTTAGGCGAGAGTGTCATATACAAACTCCACTCTCCTCCTTCATATCCGGTTTCTTCACTCAGTTCGCGCTGCGCAGCCTGCAGTGGTGTTTCTCCTTCGTCTATCACACCGGCCACCAACTCATAATGCGTTTCGCCTATACCGTGACGATATTGGTCTTCCATCACCATCTTGCCATCCTTAGTAATAGCGATAACATTGATCCAATCCGGAAACTCAAAAATAAACCATGTGGGTATTTGAGTTCCTGACGGCAATTCAACGCACTCCTGGCGCACTGAGAGCCAAGGTCCCATCTTCAGGATATTCTCACTCTTCAGTACTCGCCAAGGCCTATTTATTAATTTGTTGTACATAAACTCGTTTCCAATTAACAGTCAAATATATTACACGTGCAATCAAATGCGCGAAATATGCAATATAGAGAGCATGTGGTCCTACAAAACGATAACTCAGCACATAACCGACTATGAAAGCTATGGCTGCCCATATCATGGAATTACGTATTGACACTCCGGCCGTTGCACCTACGTAGATTCCATCCCACAGAAAGGCCAAAGTAGATACAATAGGCATCGCTATCAACCACCCCATATATGGTCTTGATGCATTCAACACATCGGCATCGTCAGTCAACAGCCCGATACACTCCGTTCCCCAGATAGCGTATATTGCGCCGAACAACAACCCAACGCCTATGCTCCAATTAAAAAGCAGTCGCACTACAGACGCAAGTTGACCGGATATTTCATTACCTCGTTGTCCTATTATACGTCCCACTAATGCTTCTCCAGCGTAAGCAAAGCCGTCCACAAAGAAGGAGAACAACATGAATAGCTTCATCATTATACTGCTTATTGCCAACTGAGTATCGCCATAACGCCCGGCCAATGAGGTAAAACCTACGTAAACGACCATAAAGCATAATGACCGGACAAACAAATTGGCATTCAGTTTGATCATTCTACTCCATTCTCCTCTGCTACTGATTCGGCGTCGCTCCAATGTAAACCGATAACGACAGACCAGAATCAGAAATGCCAATCCTAATCCGCTATACTGCGCTATCAGTGTGCCCCATGCTACTCCGGCAACACCCATTCCTTCCGTAACAGCCAATAAATAACTGGCCACCATATTAACACCATTGACCAATATATCTACTGCCATCGGACTCTTTGTATCCTGCATACCGATGAACCAACCTTTGAAGGCCATAAGACTCAACGTAGCGGGAGCCGCCCATATACGAATAAAAAAGTAACGCCTTGCTAACTCCGCCACTTCGGCCGAACATGGGACGATAGCCAATACTGCTGTAACGAACACCCATTGTATAGCCCAAATGGCGAGTGCTGCCAAAGCTGCTATAGTCATGCTCTGACGCAGAAGGCGTACACACTCATCGCGATTGCCTGCACCGTAAGCTTGCGCGGTCAGACCGCTTGTTCCTACTCGCAGGAAACCAAAATTCCAATATAACAAGTCAAAGAGCATAGTGCCGATAGCTATGCCGCCTATAGCGGACACATTGCTAATATGGCCGACGATAGCTGTATCCACCAAACCCACTAAGGGTATCGTTATATTCGCCAATATACTTGGAACAGCTAATCGTAATATCTGCTTGTGCATAGTTTCATTTCTTCTTGAAGAAGATTAGGCATATAAAATAGTTGATTACACCTCCGATGAAAATGACCAATAAACTGATATAATCATCTCGCCAGGTAGGCAACCACTCAAGCATCAATGGCAATAGGCTAAACTGCACTACTATATTGAAAGCGCGTGAGAGTAGAAAACCTCCGGCATTTTTCTTGTTGGGTCGCGTTCCAAAGGTGTACCAATTGGACAGCAGATAATTGGGAATCATCTCAAGCACAAATCCGATGGCAAAGGCCACATAGTAGAGTGTCATCCCTTTATCCGGTTTTCCGAGTGCCCATAATGCAGCCATGAAAAACCATGTCTGCAATATGGAACCCGTAAAACCTACTACCATAAAACGCACCGCTGAACGGGGTTTGTCCGGTAAATATGATGTTGGTAAGCGCATAATTTTTATCAGTCTCTCATATGTATCTCATACGTGTCTCGCACCTGTCTCGGAATAATCCTAGACAATACTCGAGACTATTTCGAGATTCTCTCGAGAGTTTCTCCAAAATTTACGTTATTTTAATGCGCCTAACAGCTCGTCCATTGCGGCTTTCAAACCATTTATATCACGTCCTCCGGCAGTTGCGAACCACGCTTGTCCGCCGCCACCACCTTGTATATTCTTGGCTGCCGACTTAATCATTGCTCCGGCATTCAATCCGGTATCAACTAACGGCTGACTCAGGAACACAGCAATAGTCGGTTTGCCTTCGAATTGAGTAGCTGCCACTACCGCAAATTTCACGTCAGTAAACTTACCACGCAGCAATGGCATTACGCCACGTATCAATTCCGGATTTTGCTCACCCTGCAAACGTACCAGTTTGATCTCTCCAAAGTTTTCTGCAGCACTAATCAAGTGATCGCGGAAATGCTCAATCTTCTCCGCCATAAACTGCTCTATTTGCTTCTTTAGACCGGCATTCTCTTCAATTGAACGATGAATTGCAGCGGTCAAGTCCGGTGCGTTGTTGAAGAGTGAACGCAAACCGTTAAGCGTATCTTGCGTAGCAAAATATAACTCGTCAGCTTTAGCTGCCGTTACTGCCTCAATGCGACGTACTCCGGCAGCAATACTCGTTTCTAACAAGATGCGTACACTGCCGATACGGCCTGTGGATGATACGTGGCAACCACCGCACAACTCAACCGATGGGCCATACTTGATCACACGCACGTCGTCTCCGTACTTCTCGCCAAACAATGCCATCGCACCCATAGCTTTTGCTTCTGCTATAGGAGTGTGACGACTTTCCTCCAAGTGAATATCTTGACGGATAAGTTGGTTGGCCAATATCTCTACCTTACGCAATTCTTCCGGTGTTACTTTCTGGAAATGCGAGAAGTCGAAACGCAGACTATCCGGCGTTACTAAACTACCCTTTTGCTCCACATGCTTACCAAGCACTTCACGCAGGGCATAGTGCAGGATGTGAGTAGCTGAGTGGTTGCAAGCAATAGCTTGTCGACGTTCTACATCTACTGTTGCTGTCATTTCGCCTTCTATGTTCTCCGGCAACTCGGTAGCTATATGTACCGGCAAATTGTTTTCACGCTTGGTATCAATAATTCGTATGTTTCCTAACGTTCCGGTATCACCAACTTCACCACCCATCTCTGCATAGAACGGAGTCTTAGAGAGAACTATTTGATAAAATGATTTCCCTTTCTGGCTCACTTGACGGTAACGCAGTACTTGAGTTGCACATGTCAACTCATCATAACCGACAAATTCGGTGTCACCCTCGCGAAGTACAGTCCAATCACCCAAATCCTGTTTATTCGCAGATCTTCCCATCTCTTTTTGATGAGCAAGAGCTTTCTCATATTCATCTTCATTAGTTGTGAATCCATTTTCACGAAGAATCAATTCTGTCAAATCCAATGGGAAACCATACGTATCTTTGAGCGTGAAGACATCCACACCGCTAATCTCCGTCTTGCCGGCTTTCTTAGCCTCAGCCATTAGTTTGTCGAGCAACGTAATTCCCTTGTCCAATGTGCGCAAGAATGCTTCCTCCTCGCTCTTGATAACCGGAGTAATTTGCGCCTCTTGTTTAACGAGTTCCGGATATGCCTCTCCTAGATCGGCAATCAATTGCGGAACCAATTGATACAGGAACGCGCTACGCATATTGAGGAAAGTATATCCATAACGCACAGCACGGCGCAAAATACGGCGGATTACATATCCTGCTTTCTCGTTAGACGGCAACTGACCATCGGTAATAGCAAAAGCAATGGTACGAATATGATCAGCTATAACACGCATTGCAATATCTGTTTTCTCGTCCTTTCCATATTCGCAACCACATATAGCTCCAATCTTCTTTAACATCGGTTGGAACACATCGGTATCGTAGTTGCTGGTCTTGCCTTGAATGGTACGCACGAGACGTTCAAATCCCATTCCGGTATCAATTACTTTCTTGGCAAGCGGCTCCAAAGTACCGTCTGCTTTGCGATTGAACTGCATGAACACGATATTCCAAATCTCTATCACCTGCGGATGATCTTTGTTTACAAGTTCGCGGCCGGGCACTTTGGCACGTTCCTCTGCACTACGACTATCCACATGTATCTCAGAGCACAGACCACAAGGACCAGTATCACCCATTTCCCAAAAGTTATCGTGTTTGTTGCCGTTGAGGATATGATCGGCAGGAAGATGCTTTGCCCATATAGAAGCAGCCTCATTGTCACGTTCAAGGCCTTCTTCCTTGGACCCCTCAAAAACAGTTGCATATAGATTTGCCGGGTCTATCTTCAGCACATCTACAATATATTCCCATGCAAAATCAATTGCTTCTTGCTTGAAGTAATCACCAAATGACCAGTTGCCGAGCATCTCGAACATCGTGTGGTGATACGTATCGTGACCCACTTCTTCCAGGTCATTGTGCTTGCCGCTCACGCGGAGACATTTTTGGCTGTCCGCTACACGCGGGTATTTGATGGGGTCATTGCCGAGAATAATTCCTTTCCACGGGTTCATTCCGGCGTTGGTAAACATCAGGGTTGGGTCATCTTTTATGACCATCGGAGCCGAAGGTACGACTTGGTGTCCCTTCGATGCCATAAAGTCCAAAAAGGACTGTCTAATTTCTTTACTTGTCATTATTTGGTTATATTTATTTCTTCAATGTTAAGCTATCGGAGATTCATCTTGCGTAGATGCATTATTAAATCTATTACCTCCGGTGGTTGTCTTAAAATCAATAAACTCGCGGCGTGGGCGTCCTTCTTTGTCCTCACGTTCAACGAATGGTAAAGGATTAGCACGCAATTTGTCGTACTCTGCGCGCGCACGCAAAACATCCAATGCCATATAGAGAGCATTACGCATACTGCTTGCATCTGCCTGATTCTTACCGGCAATATCGTAACCTGTACCATGATCGGGCGAGGTACGAACAATATTCAAACCCGCAGTATAGTTTACGCCACTCATATCCAATGTCTTGAAGGGAGCAAGTCCTTGGTCGTGATACATAGCTAATACCGCATCAAAATGAGTATAATGCCCTGATCCGAAGAAGCCGTCTGAAGCATATGGTCCGAAAGCCCACAGCCCGTCAGCATTAGCCTTGGCTATTGCCGGCACTATGATTTCTTGTTCTTCCTTGCCAAGCAAGCCGGCATCACCTGCATGCGGATTTAGCGCCAGCACTGCTATACGCGGTTTCTCTAAACCAAAATCGCGCTTGAGCGAATCGTTCAACAATGTCAACTTATTTATGATATTCTCTTCTGTTATTTGGCTCGGTATATCTGCTATTGCCACATGATTGCACACCAATGCGACACGTAAACTGCCACTAACGAGCATCATCAGCGAATGGCCTTCAAACTGCGAGTCCAAATACTCTGTATGCCCGCCTTTAAGTGCTTCTTTATTCAGTGGAGATGTGAGTAATGCATGCACCTTACCTTCCTTCAAATCGCGGCATGCACGTTCCAACGAGGCTTTTGCTGCTTTGTTGGCTTCCGGTGTAGAAACTCCGAACTGCACAGGTAAGTTATCACTATAACACGTAATCATGTTCAGGCGTCCGTCCTTCGCCTGCGATGCATCATCTATACTATTCCATTGTATGTTACGGTGATCTTCATCCAAGGTTTGGATATGATGCTTGGCTACTACGGCATTACCGTATATAACCGGACGACAAATCTCGAAGATATGTGACTCAAGCAACGCTTTTATTATCACCTCATATCCAACGCCGTTGGTATCTCCGGCTGTTATTGCAATTATTGGTTTCACTGTATTGAATTTTTTATTGGCAAACTAATATTTTTCTTCATGTAATTTTTCGTAGTGCAGATTGTTCAAGTCAAAAGGACTTTTTACTTCGTCCTTATATCCCAATGCAATGACACAAAGCACTGATTTATCTTGAGGTATGGAACAAAGCTGACGAACCTTTTCTTCTGCGCCCTCTCGCGCGTGCACATGACACCAGCACGCGCCTATTCCTTTTTCTTCTCCTGCTAATAGTATATGGGCCGCTGCTATTGCGCCGTCAACCATCCATGTGTCACTCAAATCGGTATGAAGAGCTATAACTATGGCTGCCGTTGCTGTTGCAAACATACCGCTTCCGTGCTCTCTGCAATTCTGCAGTGCACGTAGTTTCTGCTCGTCGCGCACTACGATAAACTCCCACGGGGTTGTTCGTTTTCCGGATGGAGCCATCAGCGCGCAACGCAAGATATAATCTATTTTCTCTTGCTCTATCGGTCGATTAGTATACTTGCGCGTTGAGCGTCTATGTTGACACAATTGTTCGAAAGATTCCATATCTTCTTTTTATTATGCATCAGCCAAACGTAAGTTGATACGCTGACGAGCTATATCTACTTCTTCTACACACACATTCACATGCTGCTGCAAAGCCAGAGGCTTGTGATTTCGCAGTTGAGAAATATGTACCAATCCGTCACGGTGAACGCCTAAATCAACAAAGGCGCCAAATGCACACAGATTAGTCACCACGCCGGGCAATACCATACCAACCTGTAGGTCTTCTATCGTGTGAACATGTTCGTCAAAGTGGAACTCCTCGGCTTGTCCGCGCGGATCACGCCCGGGCTGCGCCAATTCGTGCATAATATCCTTCAGTGTAGGCAGACCCACTTCGTCATTCACGTAACGATCAATATTTATTTGCTGACGTTTTTGTTCGTCGTTGATTAAGTCACTTACAGTACACTTCAAGTCAGATGCCATTTTTTCCACCAAAGCGTATCGTTCCGGATGCACTGCAGAATTGTCCAGTGGGTTTGCGCCTCGCAATCGCAGGAAACCTGCTGCCTGCTCATATGTTTTCGCTCCCAACTTAGGAACTTGTAGCAAGTCCTTGCGACTACCGAATGCTCCATGTTGCGCACGGTAATCAACTATGTTTTGCGCCACTTGAGGACCCAGACCGGATACATATGTCAACAGGTGACGGCTGGCTGTATTCACATCCACACCGACATAGTTCACCACGCTCTCCACTGTCTGTTGCAATCCTGCACGTAGTTTGCTTTGGTCTACATCGTGTTGGTATTGCCCCACTCCTATCGACTTAGGATCTATCTTTACCAACTCTGCTAACGGATCAATTAAGCGGCGACCGATAGAAACTGCTCCACGCACCGTCACATCTTGATCGGGAAACTCCTCACGCGCTATCGGTCCTGCACTATATACCGATGCACCGGCTTCGCTGACCACAAACACTTGTGGTCTTTGATTTTCCGGCATACCGCTTATAGCAGCATTAGCCATCTGCTCGGCTTCACGACTCGCAGTTCCGTTACCGATGGCTATCGCCTCTATCTTGTATTTTCTTATCCATTCTTGCAGTGTTTCGGTAGAAGACGTATTATGCACAAATACAACTGTATGCGCCACCAAGTCGCCTTGCTCTGTCAACACTACCGTTTTGCAACCCGTTCTGAATCCCGGATCAAGAGCTAGCACACGTTTCTGACCAAGCGGACTTGCTAACAATAACTCACGCAGATTGGCAGCAAAAATACGAATTGCTTCTTCATCAGCTTTCTGTTTGGACAATGCGGCAAACTCAGTCTCTATACTAGGCTTGAGTAGTCGTTTATAACTATCCTCCATTGCCAACTCTACCTGATATGAGACATCGTTATCCGAACGTAACCACAGGTTAGCCAACTTATCCAAGGCTTTCTCCGGATCTGGCGATATATCCACACGGATAAATCCTTCTGCCTCTGCTCTGCGTATTGCAAGCAAACGATGCGATGCTATATGTTTGAGAGGTGTGCGCACAGCAAAATAATCACGGTAATGCTGAGCTTCCGGTGTATCTTGTTTTTCTTTAACTACTTTGGTCGTCAGCACGGCAGTATAGGTAAACTCCCGACGAATAGCATTACGGCTGCGTTCTTCTTCTGATATACGTTGAGCTATTATATCACGCGCACCTTGAAGCGCTTCCTCGTCCTCAGGCAATTGCATCGGACGCTGCTTGAGTATTTCTTCTGCCAACGGAAGCAAACCCTTCTCAATTGCAATATCAGCGCGCGTCTTGCGATGCGGTTTATACGGCAGATAGAGATCTTCCAACTCGGTTGCATCCCAACAATCGGCTATTCGCTTGCGCAATTCTGCATCGTCATTACCCAGTTCATCCAGACGTGCAAAGATAGTCTCCTTACGTTTTTGCAGTTCTTGCAGACGTTCATATTGCGCCTGTATATCTGCTACTTGTACTTCGTCCAGACTACCTGTTTTCTCCTTACGATAACGCGCTATAAATGGTATAGTAGCCCCTTCGTCCAATAACGATAGTGTGGCTGCCACTTGTCGCTCACTGATGGCAATAGCCGAACTGATTATATGTGCAAAATTCTGTTCCATTATTTCCTTATATATTCTTCGAACGTGTAGTCATACGGATTTTTCTCGTCCGCTGCGTGCCTCTCCGCACTAATTTGTTTCCATATCGTGCTATCTATTTGTGGAAAGAACGTGTCTGCGTCATCCCACTTATGGTGAATATGCGTCACATATAGTTTGTCCACATAGGGAAAAAGCGCCTTATATATCGTTCCTCCACCGATGACAAAACCATTCTCATTCGATTTGACTTTTTTTCTGAGGCCGTTGATTGTATAGACCGTACTGGTCGCTCCTTCAAACCGTTTGCCGACATGGCTTGTTATGACTATGTTTTTCCTATTCGGCAACGGACGTCTGGGCAAAGACAAATATGTTTTCGATCCCATCAACACAGTTTGTCCGGTTGTTATCTCCTTAAAGTGCTTCAAATCTGCCGGCAAATGGCACAATAAGTCTCCGTTTTTGCCGATTGCATAATTCTCATCTATGGCTACTATTATGGATAGCATGATACTTTCTTTTTTATCTCTGACACTTCTCTCACACTGCCACTACCCCGGCTATATGCGGATGAGGATCATATCCCTCCAATTGGAAATCCTCATAGTGAAAACCGAATATATCCTTCACATCCGGATTGATTATCATCTTCGGCAATTCCCGTGGCTCGCGAGTCAATTGCAGTTTCACCTGCTCCAAATGGTTCAAATAGATATGTGCATCACCCAATGTATGCACAAAATCTCCCGCCTTCAGGCCTGTCACTTGCGCCATCATCTGAAGCAATAATGCATAACTGGCTATATTGAACGGCACACCCAAGAAAATATCTGCGCTTCGTTGATAGAGTTGCAACGACAATCTGCCATTTGCCACATAGAACTGAAACAAACTATGGCAAGGAGGCAGAGCCATTTTGTCCACTTCTGCCACATTCCACGCACTGACTATCATTCGGCGGCTATCCGGATTATTCTTGATCATTTCTACCACATTGGCTATCTGATCTATCGTTCCTCCATTATAATCAGGCCATGAACGCCATTGGTGGCCATACACAGGACCCAATTCTCCGTTTTCATCTGCCCATTCGTTCCATATACGCACACCATGCTCCTGCAAATACTTCACGTTCGTATCGCCCTGCAAAAACCACAACAGCTCATAGATAATCGACTTCAAATGCAGTTTCTTGGTCGTCAACAACGGAAAACCTTCCTCCAGGTTAAAGCGCATCTGGTGACCAAATACAGATATAGTGCCCGTTCCTGTACGATCGTGTTTCTCGGTGCCTTCAGTCAGCACTCTGCGGCATAATTCTAAATATTGTTTCATATTCTTTTAATACAGCTTATAGGTCGTTTTTAACACTTTGAACTCCGTGCGACGGTTTATCTGGTTGCATATCTCTTGCTGATCTGCAGGCAAACTCAGAATAAATGCTTCGTCCAACACTTGCTCTTGCGGAATAAATTTGTATTTGTCATGCAATGCCTTGTCGGCCACTACAGGTCTGTTCTTGCCATAACCAACCGGAGTCAGACGATCGCTCTCTATTCCGTGATTAATCAGGAAGTTACAACAACTCTGAGCACGTTTTTGCGACAATTCTTGGTTAAACTCATCGTTACCCACCAAGTCGGTATGCGCGGACAATTCAATCGTGATATTCGGGTTATCTTGCAGCAACTTAACCAGCGTAAGCAGCTCTTCCTCAGACGCTTTAGTCAACTGCCAACTGCCGAATTCGTAGAAAATATTATCCATCTTAACAGGACGACTGATTGGACTCAACACAAAGTCGTAATGATAAGTCTTGCTATCCTTCATGTCCATCGTCTCAAATCGTTCTTTGGTATTCAAGTACCCGCGAGCCGTCACCAACATTGCATACTTTACATCGCGTTTCAACTTAATCTTGTATGTTCCATCACGACGGGCATTCAGTTTGCTGTTCGTTCCGTCGCTTCCCACCAATCGCAGTTTAGCATCGGACAAAGCATTTCCTTGCTCATCCGTGATTAGCCCTTCTGCTACGAACTCCATCTCCGGCAGGGTGAACTGATAGATCTTGTCAAAACCTTTCTTTTCATTACGATTTGACGAGAAATAACCATTTTGTGTATTTCCGTCAAAGGTGATACCAAAATCATCTCCGTTCGTATTAAATGGCGCCCCCATGTTGTATAGCACCCAAATGGTGGAATCTTTTCCTGCACTGTCGCGCTCTGCTTTGAAGATATCCAACCCGCCATAACCCGGATGACCATTACTGGAGAAATAGAGCGTTCCGTCTGCGTGAATGTACGGGTACATCTCATCCGCAGATGTATTGATACTGGATGGTAGCGGTTGAGGATTGGTCCAATTACTGCCGTCCGCCTCCGCAAACCATATATCTTTTCCTCCTTGACCTCCGGGCGCATCACTCACAAAATACAAGGTGTCTCCGCTCAAGTTCAGAGCCGGGTGACCGACCGTAATCGAACTATCTGCAAACAATTTCACCTCTTGCGCTTCACCCCACTCTCCACTCGCACGCTCGCTCTTGTAGATCTTTGCGCCCAAGTCTTGACCGTTAATCGGTCTCGAGTAAGTAAAATACATCACACGACCATCGCGGCTGAAGGTACAAACACCTAATTCTGCCGCTCCCGCTTGCTTTTCCGTAGAGTCATTCTGTTGCTGTTGTTCTTCCGCTTGTTGATCACCACACAGGCCCTCAGCCGGCACTATCTCTTCCCATTGTCCAGCCGCGTTCTTACGCGTTTGGAACAATTGAAATAGCTGCTGGCCGGTCACATTACTCGGACGCTTCAGTTTTTTCGTTCCGCGTTGTTTCTCCTGCCTGTTGCTGGTGAACATCAACGCATCATTCTGCTGGCCAATGAACATAGGAGCAAAATTACTCGTACGCTGCGCATTAAACTGCTTGGCCTCTGCTATTTTATATCGGCTTGTTTCCTTGCGCCAATCGTCTATCTTCATGCATGCATAGCGACCGGCTTGCGCAACATAATCATCCGGATGTGACTCCAAATACGATTCATAATGCTTTATCGCATCTTTGTATTTGCCTTGATACTGAAGCACTTGTGCTGCATGCAGGAACACTATCGAATCCTGCTGGTAATACTTACAGCGCAACGCACTTTGATAACAATTGGCCGCACGCGGATTATTGATCAAGCGATAACACTCGCCCTGCTGGTACGCCACATATCCCTTCAGTTCACGATCTTTCTTCGTGGATATACGGCCGTAGCACTCCTTATATATATCTGCAGCAGCAAAATACTCGCCTATAGCGAACTTCTTGTCGGCCCGCTTTACACGTCGCTGAATGCTGCAGCCTGTCAGCACTACCAACAGAACGCATACCACACAGACTAATATCTCTCTACTTTTATTCATCAATTATTTTTTATCACTCCAATTCATGCACCACCAGGCCGCTTCTCAACTTTGGTTCAAACCATGTGGTCTTTGGAGGCATGATATTTCCGCTGTCAGCTATATCTATTATTTGCTGCATCGTAACGGGATAAAGCGCCAATGCCACTTTCATCTCGCCGCTATCTACTCGACGCTTAAGCTCACCCAGACCGCGAATACCTCCGACAAAGTCTATACGTTTGTCACTACGCAAGTCCTTAATACCCAATATCTTATCCAATATCAGATTGCTCGATATAGTCACATCCAACACACCTATTGGATCTGCATCATTATAGCGACCGGATTTAGCCGTCAATGAATACCATTTACCGTCCAAATAGAGCGAGAAATTATGCAAAGCACTTGGCTTATAAATCTCCGTTCCTTTGTCTTCCACCTCAAAATCTGCCTTTAGCGCACCAAGGAACTGCTCAGTTGACAAGCCGTTCAGATCTTTCACAACGCGGTTATAGTCGATGATATTGAGTTGGTTATCTGGGAAGCAAACTGCCAGAAAATAGTTGAATTCCGCATTCTTATCTCCTGTTGCTTTCTGCTTCTCCGCTCCCACACCGGCTGCGGCAGCAGAACGATGGTGGCCATCTGCAATATACATAGCCGGTATCTGCGCAAAGATCTCTGTTATCTTCTTAATCTTCGCCTCATCGTTGATTACCCAGAATGTATGTCTAAAACCTTCCGGAGCAGCCACAAAATCATATTCCGGCGCACTCTGACACACTTCTGCCACTATCGCATCCAGATCATCTCTATGCGGATAAGCAAAGAACACAGGCTCCATGTTTGCGTTTAGCACACGCACATGCTTCATGCGATCCTCTTCCTTATCGCGACGCGTCAGTTCGTGTTTCTTGATACGTCCCTCCAGATAATCATCAACCCAGGCGCCGACTACCAAGCCATATTGCGTCTTATCCTTGCCTCCTGACAACGGATTATCGGCCAATATAGTTTGCGCGTACACATAGTATTTCTCCTGAGCATCCTGCACAAGCCAACCGTTCTGCTTGAATTTCTTCAACTGCTCTACGGCTGCTCCGTACACACGCTCGTCATGCTCATCCGTGCCTGGAGCAAAATTGATTTCCGGTTTAATGATATGGTACAACGATTTTTCGTTACCTGCAGCCTCTTGACGCGCCTCTTCCGAATTAAGCACATCGTACGGACGGCTACTCACCTGCTCCACCAACGCTTTAGGCGGACGTATCCCGCGAAACGGCTTTATCTTCATAACTCTTACAACATTATTTGGCCGCAGGAGCCGCCTCTGCCGACTGCTTGCCCGCCATCGAACAACTACCATTAAACAGAGCACCAGGCTCAACTATCAGCGTCTTGGTCTTCACCTCGCCGTCTATCTTTCCCGTCGAACGGAGAGATAACTGCTGATGACAAGCTATCTTGCCATCCAGATAGCCAAGAATCTCGGCATTCTCGCACTCTATCGTGCCTTTCACTCTACCTTCCTCACCAATAACCACTTTGCCGGTGCAATGCAAATCACCTTCAATCAATCCATCGATGCGGAAATCGCTGTCTGCGACAATCGTACCGGTAATCTTACTTCCCGATGTCAGGGCATTAAACATCGTGCCGCTTTGTTTTTCATTTGCCATAATTGTATCTGTTTTAAATGATTTAACAGTTGGACGTGCTCTATGCACGAAATCGGCTGCAAAGGTACAAAAAATATTTCATATACGCAAGCGCGCACGCATTTTTCATTATTTTTTTATTTTTTAGCACAATCATAACTGCTTTTCCGTTCGTACTCATTTCGAGCTCATATCGAAGGCAAATCAAACTCTTTCCAAACTATTTTCGAACTCTTATCAAACTCTTTTTCGACTTACTTAAGCGTCAATTACGGTACAATCCTAGACAATACAGCAGATCTCACGCCACCCTTGAGCCAACCTTAAGTACACACGAAGCACATCACACCACATCTTTCACTTTACTTTCGATTTACTTTCATTACGAGATATTCGCCACCAAATACACATCTTTTCTGACAAAAATACAAAAAAATACATATTTATTTGGCGGAACAAAAACTTTTTTGTACCTTTGTGGCGATTTTTTTCCTTTAACCCTCAAAAATCTTTTTATTATGGACAAAAAATTACAAATTTGTGCCACCATCAAAGATGGTTTTGCAATTGGTTTGGCGAACTGCTTAAGTCTTATCGCCGTAACTTTGCTCTACGTACTGACGCTCTGGATTCCGTATCTCAACGTCGGCACTACGATTGCCATGTCCTCCCTGCCTGCTGAATTGGCAAAAGGTAAGGTCATCAACCCGCTCTTTATCTTTGATGGCAAGTATCGCCGCAACATGGGCGAATTCTTTATCCTCGTTACTCTGATTACAGGCGCCATCTGCGTCGGATTCTCGTTCCTCATTATTCCGGGACTCGTTATCTCTGTAGCTTGGAACTACGCTGTTGTTCTCTTCGTGGACAAAGACATGAACGCTCTTGACGCATTGCGCGAATCCAACCGCATCACTTATGGCAACAAATGGCGCCTCTTCTGGACACTATTCCTCGCCGGACTCGCTCTCGGATTGATTTCCGGATGCATAGGAGGACTATGCGCTCTGGGTGGCAGTGTGCTCGAATTCATCGGATATATTTTGGTCTTCTGCATCGTTCTTCTCATGGTTCCCGTACTTCTGGGTATCGAGGCTTCGATCTATCGCCAACTAGCCAGCCGTAAGTTCCTGGGATACAAGGAAGAAGCACCGAAAGCACAAGAGGCTAAAGCCGAAACAAAGGAAGCGCCAAAAGCTGAAATAAAAGAAGCGCCGAAGGCTGAGAAAAAAGCAGAACCCAAAGCCGACAAGCCGAAAGCACAAAAGAAAGCCGCTCCGAAAGCAGCCGCTAAGGCTCCAAAGGCCGACAAACCTAAAGCAGAAAAGAAAGCTGCTCCAAAGGCTAAAAAAGCTCCAAAAGCAGAATAACTGCCTCACAATAATCTTTCTATTAAACAACGGTCGCACTCGTGGCCGTTGTTTTTTTATCTCCGCCTAAGAGGGCAAAAATATAGAATCCCAACATTTTCCCAAGCATAAAATTTGCTCATTTCAAAAAAAAACTGTACCTTTGCACCGTGTTTCGATTGCAAAAAATATTATTCTGTTTATTGTGCGTTTGCGCAATGATTGCGTGCGCTGCACATGACACCCAATACGCCTGTCAATGCTACAATGAGGGGCGCAATCTTCGTGCACAAGGTGAATATGTTCAAGCCATGCAATGTTTCGTGGAAGCCACACAATGCAACACAGACGATCATCGCCTCTTGGGACGCGTCTATAGCAACATGGCCAACATGTGCCGCCAAGCCGAACAACACAATTGGGCATACCGAATATACACCTTTTCTGCCACTCAGTTTGCACACACATCCGACAGTTTGGCTTTCGCCTATGCTCTCAACAACATGGCTTGGGAACAAGCCGTCATGGGCCACAAAGACACGGCCATGCTTCTCATCGATTCCGCTATCACTGTTTGTCCGAACGAAGAGTTGCTCTATAAGGTTGCCGAATCACAATCCGCCGCTTGTTTGTATGCCGAAGAATACGACTCCGTTTTATACTATTCAGCACACCTCACCAACGCGTACGGACGCATTCTTCGGGCGCAAGCATTCTGTTCCTTAGGATTATGCGATTCAGCCTTATACTATGCGCGCACTATCATTGACGAAACGAACAATCCACGCTATTTGGACGATGCATACTACATTCTCGCCCATTGTAACACAGACGCACAAGTAAAAGATATCCTGGATATTACATCTACACGAACAGACGTCCAACGCCAATTAGAGCAACAGAAGACGAAATTGGCACAAGCCATCGTCATTATGCAACAGGGACTCAGTCGTCGGAAATCTCCGATCAAATGGTTGATTGTCGCTTTTGGATTGTTATTAACCATCACCGCCGCGTTCATTACCGCTTATACACGTTGCAGAAGAAGAAGTCGAAAGGCAAACCGTGAACGACAACTCACCATTACCTGCCAAGAACTGATGAGCAGCAACGACCTCAAACACGATTTGCACTTGGACAACTATGCTGAGTTCCGCGCTATTTGCAATGAGCGATTCTACGGCTTAGCGGACAAATTAGAGGAACGCAATCTATCAGAACGGGAAATACGTATTTGTGTTATGGTACTTATCGGATTGTCTTATGCACAGATTGCCGATATTCTCAACCGCGCACAAAACGGCATCGGAAAAGATAAATATATGATTGCACAGAAACTGGGATTCACAGTCAAAGACTTGCAGATGATCTTGCAGACCATAGCATTACAAAACGAATGAGAAAAATCACACTAACTATATTATTGACAATCGGTCTTTCGCATATCTTTGCACAGACCAACGACCGCATTGACATTCCGCTTCATACATATGTCACTATGCTCAAGCCTATGGACGGACCAACCGGAAGCACGCCGGATCCGACCGACCCAAATCAATTCCGCGCTTCGCTTACCGGCAATACACTCACCATCTATACACAATCAGAATCGGTATCGTACGTAGCTATAGAGTCTGACTTTAGCGAAAAAGCCGGAGAGGACTATTTCTTCTCTCTCTCAACAGACTCTGTCACTTGCACAATCAACCGACCGGGCACATATACAATCAACATCGGACACTGGAACGTCGATTTTGTGGGGCACTTACAAGTCAAATCTGTCAATTGGTACGATTTCAACGGAAAATGTTATGGTCAAAACAAACCCGCTTTTATACCGGGCATGTATTATATTCTGAATATTCAAACAGACAAAGGTAACTCTACCTCCAAATATTTGTTGTCAAAATGAAAACGACTATGAAAAAAAATATTATTATTTGCATATACTCCCTCTTGTGTATCGTCATGATTACGAGTTGTTCGAATGGACTCAAGCATGAAGATTACTGGATTAGCGAGCAAGCATCTAAAAAGTTGATTGCAAAAGGAATAGTCATGGACCAAGACAGCGTGCCGCTTGCTAACATTACGGTTACCATACATGGCGTACGCGACGAGAACGAACCTGACGCATATCGCTACAACTACGTCATGACAGATTCTATCGGCAGATATATGATTATCCGCCACGCAGGTAGAGAATTACCTACCGAAGCAACTCTTGTTGCGACCGATTCAGCCGGTATTTATGCAGAACAGATCATTTCTGTGCCTATTACCTATCAGATGGACACCATATATGGTTATGGTTCTCATGTGAACCTGGAAAATGCATATGTAATTGCCGATTTTATACTTCAAAAACAATAATAGCGCATAAAAATGCGCGCGCGCTTGCATAATTCAAAAAAAAGCAGTACCTTTGCGCCGCATTTTGACTTACTATGCGCCAGATCTTACTAACAATAGTTTTGATAGCCGTTGCTATAGTGCTCCTTTGCGTGGGAATTATCTTGCGCAAAGATCACTCGTTCCGTTCACAACACATTTCTGCTAACCGCAGAATGAAGCAAGACGGCATCTCGTGCGCTACATCGCAAGACAGAATGGCACAACGCCCAAACAACAAGAAATTAAACATCAAAAAATTATAATTATGAATAAGATTCAAATCATTGTAAATTCTATTTTGGGAACAGCTGTTGTAGCCTTGTTTATTCTTTTCTTCACCGTTACCCCGGGATCCAAGAGAAGCGCTAACAAGGAAGTTGCAGCCAGCGGCGAACTGATGCCTATTGCTATCATCAACACCGACTCTATCCTCAAGCACTACACTCTGGCCGTTGAGGCACAAGACAAACGCATGAGCAGTTACGAGGAATCTACCGTTAAGTTGGATACCAAAGCTAAATCGCTGCAAAAAGAAGCAGAGACTTTCCAGAAAGACGTAATGG
>JAILDU010000012.1 GCA_024689005.1 Paludibacteraceae bacterium | reverse complement strand
CAAACCTTTTTATGTGATTACTATGGACAACAAACAACAGCAGAAAAGAATGAATATGAACAATACAAAGCATTTGTGAAAGAACAAGAGGAAAAGTTGTCTGAAGGTTGGATGTTAATGTGCAAGGAAAGAGAAAATGAGGAAATCGCACGTCAAAGAAGACTGCGTGCAATTAATGCATTGATTGAAAGATTAAAAGAAGGAGAAATTAAAAAAGAAAAAATTATTTCCAATTCTAAGCCTCCGAAAAGGGAAAAATCTAAACACTTAGGATCATCTCATATAGTAAAACAAAGACAGCCGAAACTCATTCCGTCCCAACAAAAGGAAATAGATATTCCTATACATATACTTAGGAAAGAAATACTTATATACTTATATAAATATCCTAATTCAAGGGCTTCTGCGATAGCTCTTGCTGTGTTAGGAAATTCCGAAAAAAAACGAATCATTAATCAATGCATATTTCGCGAACTACAATGGAAAGTCCTCAGAGATGTACGCCAAAAATGCTATTATTTGTCTCCTGAAGGCATAAAAATCGTGGAAGAAATGAAGTTAATTGAGCCTTCAAGGGCTACATAAAAACTGAAACATATTATTATAACTTTAAAATCATACTTGATATGGATACATGTAAATATCCTTGTTTAGGCGCTATTATCGGTGATACCATAGGCTCCGTCTATGAGTTTAATAACATCAAAACAACGGATTTTCAACCGCTTTTTGGTAAGTTTGCAGAATATACTGACGATAGTATTATGACTATTGCTGTTGCAGATTGGATTGCAAATACCAATCGTTCTCAAGAAGAACTGGAAGACCGCATGGTTTATTGGGCAAAGCATTTTATTTGTCCGATGGGAGGCTATGGCGGAGGTTTTCGCATATGGTTATTCCATCCTGAGAGACTACGGGATTATAAGGGTAATTTGTTTGGAGATGGTAAACGCCATCCTTACAACTCTTGGGGCAATGGTTCGGCCATGCGTGCATCGGCTTGCGGATGGACGGCCAACTCGTTAGAGGAAGCATTGAACCTGGGTAAGCAATCAGCAGAGATAACGCACAATCACCCTGAAGGCATCAAAGGCGCACAAGCAATAGCTGCCGCTATCTATATGGCTCGTCATGGCAACTCTAAAGAATCAATCCGTGCATATATCGAGCAAACTTTCGGATATGACTTGCAGCACACATGCGATGAGATACGCCCGACTTACGATTGGGAGGCTTCGTGTCAGGGTACCGTTCCACCGGCATTCATAGCCTTCTTTGATAGTCACGATTTTGAAGAATCTATCCGTCTAGCTGTTTCGTTAGGTGGCGATACGGATACACTCGCCTGTATAACCGGTGGTATTGCGCAGGCTTATTATAAAGATATCCCTGAGGAAATCATTGACGAAATGCGTACGCGTCTGCCAAAAGAGTTTTGGAATGTAATGGAGAAATTGGGGCAATGAGTAACTGCTAATCGGCTTCTTCCGCCATTGCAATTTTTTGTATTGGCGATATGGCGATATCGCCAATATCGCCACTTCCGCCACTGCAAAATTTTTTTCTTCGTTCCGTTCGCGGGTCTTTAGCCCCGCGTCATCTAGATTTTCTGGAATATCAAGAATAGCGCTAGCGGTCTATATCATCTGGAATATCTAGTCATTATTTTTTGCAATGACCAAGTTGACCAACTTGACCATCTTTGCCTTAACTTAGTCAACTTGGTCAAGTTTGTCATGTCATTTTTTATTGCCCAAGATATTCGCCATTCGTCCATTCGCCTTTAACGATGGGGTCCCATTATCCGCATGGCAGTTCGGGTGTCGAGCCTCTCGACTTCGAACGCTGTGTTCGAAAAAGCGTCGTTAGTTATTCTTAGATATTCTTAGTTATTCCCGAGACACTTCCGAGAGCGAAAGGAGAGCTTATCGCAACTATTCGCCACTCAGTTATAACAAAAGAAAAGGACCCGCATTCGCGAGTCCTTTTGTTTGTTATAGCGGTTTCCGCATGGCTAACTGCCTGCGGAGGCTATCCGCTTGAGCTTATGCTCAGTACGTCTTAGCCACAAGGGCACGACTTACTTGAGTTCTGCCAAGCACTTGATAGTACGAACCATCTGGCTGGTGTAGCTGTTCTCGTTGTCGTACCAGCTAACAACCTGTACCTGATAGGTATCGTCGTCGATCTTAGCAACCATAGTCTGAGTTGCGTCGAACAACGAACCGAACTTCATACCGATAACATCGCTAGAAACGATTTCGTCCTCGGTATAACCGAAGCTCTCGGTCTGATCAGCCTTCATAGCAGCGTTGATACCCTCTTTGGTGATGTCTTTACCCTTAACAACAGCAACCAAGATAGTGGTAGAACCGGTTGGAGTCGGAACGCGTTGTGCGCTACCGATCAGCTTACCGTTCAGCTCAGGGATAACGAGACCGATAGCCTTAGCAGCACCGGTGCTGTTAGGAACGATGTTCTGTGCACCTGCACGGCTACGACGCAGATCGCCCTTACGTTGAGGACCATCGAGAATCATCTGGTCACCTGTGTAAGCGTGGATAGTGCTCATGATACCGCTCTGGATAGGAGCGTATTTGTGGAGAGCAGCAGCCATAGGAGCCAAGCAGTTGGTAGTACAAGAAGCAGCGGAGATAACCTTATCAGCCGGAGTCAAAGTCTTGTGGTTAACGTTGTAAACGATAGTAGGCAGATCGTTACCTGCAGGAGCAGAGATAACAACCTTCTTAGCACCTGCCTGGATATGAGCCTCAGCTTTAGCCTTGCTGGTGTAGAAACCGGTGCACTCCAATACTACATCAATGCCCAGCTTGCCCCAAGGCAGCTCAGCAGCGTTAGGCATAGCGTAGATAGTGATCTCCTTGCCGTCAACGGTGATAGAACCCGGAGTTACAACAGTCTTACCGTCCTCTGCGAGGATAGCGTCCTTGTAAGCTACAGTGTGCTTACCCTCACCGAACTTGCCTGCGAAACCACCCTGAGCGGTATCGTACTTCAGCAGGTGAGCCAACATCTTCGGGCTGGTCAAGTCGTTGATTGCAACAACCTCATAACCCTCAGCTTCAAACATCTGACGGAAAGCCAGACGACCAATACGGCCAAAGCCGTTAATAGCTACTTTTGTCATAATTGTATTAAAAAATAAAAAATATGTATTTGTTTTATATCAATCGTTTCGTTTGAACGCGACCGCAAAATTACTGCTTTTTTTTAATATAAAAAAATAAATCGCATAAAATTCTTATTTTTGCTATTTCTTTCTATCAAAATCAGCAGTAACAGAGCGAATTATATCGCTTCGCTCACTTTCTCCCAAAGTCGAAAATCAGATATCAGATTTCAGATTTCGGAAGGTTCATTACCTGCTATCTCTCGAAGTTGGTTCGAAAACGACCCGAAAACGGCTCGAGATTGCCTCGAAAAAGTAGCCACAAATATCTTTACTCTCAATAAAAAGTTTTGGGATACTTTTTAGTTATGGAAGAGCCGTTCTTCAAATACTTGTCACAAGGTTCATACCTTATACGCAAATACCTTGCATACTTGTTAAAACAAAGTATGAATGGATAAGTTCCTTGTGATTTAACGAGAAATTGCCTCGGCCAAACGCCCAAGAAAACGACAGGTATCGAATCAGCAACCATGGCAACGAATTTAGTTTGAATACTGTCTCTAGAAAGGCGTTCCTCTCTTGAATAAGGGAAAGTTACTTCATCCGTAATTGTCACTATTACAGAATCATTTTGCGTGTTACACCGCGCTTCCAAAAAGGTTGATTCGGTAGTATTTCGTGTTTGATTCCAAAAACCAATGATACTATTTTGCAGTTCAGAATGAACGATTTCTGCGCGTGGCAGTAAGAAGGTTGTATCTATGGTAACCATGTCTTGTCGTTCGAGATCTTCTTCAGAATAAATCGGCATGGTATCATTTCGAATGAAATGAAACTTTGTTCCTACTGGACTATTTAGAAAAAGGTTGCCCTCTACACAAATTATCTGAACATCCAACTCAGATTCTGTAAACTTTTCGACGGACAATTTCACCGTAGGGCAGTAAAAACCGTCGTAGTTATCACAAATGATATCAGTATATGTATAGTATATCCATATTTGATTGTTATCTATCCAATTATATTCATCGTACCCTTCATCTAATAGAAAGCCATTGTCCAATGTGTTTATTCCTCCCAATCTGTAAAGAATATAGAAAATATTGTCATCACCGAAAAGCACACCTACATCCTTGGCTTCGCAGTACCAAGTAGTGCCTCTCAACTTTGCAGCCATCTGTTCGTTCGGCATGGCAAAAATCACATGAGAGAAATACGTGAGGAGGCAGAATAGTATAAGAGTGTGCCGTTTAATTTTTTTAATTTTTTGTGCAAAATTACAACTTTTTTCGGATATACGCAAGAGTTCGAAAAAAAATATAGGTTACAGAAGACAGAGAAAGTGCAAAGCGCTTTTAGTAAAGGCTGCATATCTCTTCTGTCATAGCGCTTGCTCATTAGTTCTCATGATGCTCACTTTCGCCCGAAGTCGGCTGGAATCTCTCCCCATTGCTTGGTGTCCCATTTGTAAATTGGGGTTGTCCATGTATTGTCGTGGAGCCATTGTTCGGCTTTGCGGAGCATGAAAAAGAGGTCTTGATTGGTGACGTTCCACTCCAGTTTGGTGTCAGCATGTCCTTTTTTTAGCCAAGATAAAGCCGTTTTGCTATCCGAATAGAGCGCCCACGGAAGGTTGTTCTGCTTGAGATAGGCGAGTCCCAGCACGATAGCGAGAAATTCTCCGATATTATTGGTACCGCCGTTGAACGGGCCTCGGTGAAAAACCTCGGTGCCGGTATCGGCAATCACGCCGCGAAACTCCATGACTCCGGGATTGCCTGAGCAGGCTGCGTCAACAGCCAAGGCGGGAAGGATGGGAGTTGACAGATGACCATTGTCAGTTGATAATTGAGAATTATCTGCCTTCGGCTTGCGGACGATGTAGTTTTCGGGAACATCGGCAAAGGCTTTTTCTGCCTCGGCAAGCGTCTCAAAACCCTTATAGACAGCGCCTTGCTGTCCTTTGACTTGCGCTTCGCAGACATCCCACGAGTCGTAGATGCCCGGCTGGATGCCGCGCCAAACAACATAATATGCCGCTTTCTTTTTGCTCATTGAGAGTGACCCGACCGGGAATCGAACCCGGATTTGAGCTTTAGGAGAGCCCCGTTCTATCCAATTGAACTATCAAGCCTGTCAACTGTCAATTATCAATTATCAACTATCAGCACCTCTCTGGAAACTCGCCGTATTCCTCGAAGGTGTAGTTGAGAAAATCGTTCATCGGTTTGCATGCCTTAGCAATGTCCATCAGTTGCTCCATGAAATCCGGCGCGCACACTTGTTCGTCCGTCAGCGGAGTGGAGAAGGTGTAGTCTTTGTGTTTGAGCCAGTCGGCGTGGATAAAATCCGGATCAAAGCCTGCAGGCACCTTCTTGAGTACGCCCCAATTGCTATCAAAATCGCCGAAGTACTTCTGCCATCCGGGCTTAGCCATGATGTCCTCCACTTCTTCGTAGTTAGCCTCTATCTCTTTGCGCAAGGCTGTCAGCAGTTCTTTGCCGGGATTCCATATACCTCCGGCGAACATGCAATGCCCCGGTTGCAGGTGTACGTAGTAACCGCCTCGTTGCGAGTGCTTGCCCCATGTCTTAGGCTTGCCCGGCACGCCCGTAGCAGGGAAGACTCCGAACCACTCTTTGTACGGCCGCTTGTCGTGACTGAACCGAGTGTCACGATAGATGCGCCAGATACAATCTTTGGCTTGCAGGCCTTGCAGGGTCGGATCTACCTCAGTCAAGCGTTTGACCAATTCGGTAGAAAAGTCCACAAAGCGAGCATAGCACGCCTGGTAGCGGCTTTTGTTGTCTGCGAACCATTCGCGGTTATTGTTAGCCGCCAGTTCTGCCAAAAAGTCAAGCGTCTCTTTCATGAGGATCTCAGTTATTCAGTTTGTTAATGCAGCGTTTCAGTCCATCCAGCCAGTAAGGAATCTCGACGCCGAAGGTCTTCTTGAATTTGGATTTATCGAGCACGCTATAGTGTGGGCGTGGTGTTTTGTACTGATACTCTTCGGACAATATCGGACGCACAGCGCAGGTCTTGATGCCCGCCAACTCGTGGATGGCAATCGTGAAATCGTACCACGAGCAAACACCTTCGTTGGTGAAATGGTATATGCCGGCGTGCCACTGCGGCGCCTCTATCACGGTGAAGATGGCCCATGCCAAATCGGCCGCATAAGTCGGTGTTCCTATCTGGTCAAACACTACACCCAGTTGCTCTTTCTCTTGTCCGAGTCGGATCATCGTCTTGACAAAATTGTTGCCAAACGACGAATAGAGCCATGCGGTACGCAGTATGACCGCTTCCGGACAAGCCGCCAGCAGACGTTTCTCGCCCTCGTACTTGGTACGGCCGTAGGCTGTGCGCGGCGCAGCGGAATCGATCTCGCGGCACGGCACATGCTCGTCGCCCGAGAAAACATAATCGGTGCTGACGTGTATCACTTTCACGCCTTGCGAACCCAGGACGCCTGCTGCATCTGCATTGATTTTCATCGCAGTAGGTTCATCCTCCTCGGCTTTGTCCACATTGGTGTATGCGGCGCAGTTGACTATCAGATCGATAGCGTTGCCTTGCACAAAAGCGCTGACCGCTGCCGCATCGGTGATGTCCAACTCAGCCACATCGGTGAAGAAATAACGATGGCTTGGGTGTTGCTTGCTCAACACCTGCATCTCATTGCCCAACTGGCCGTTGCAACCTGTTATAAGTATATTCATATAAGCTTTAACTTTTGTTAAAATGGATTGTCCAAATCTTTCAACAGCGAATGTTTGGTGTCTTTGTCGCTGATGATACGTTTGTCGGCGGGCACTTGCCAATCGATATTCAGGTCCGGGTCACTCAGCAACAATCCGCCTTCCGCCTCCGGGTGGTAGAGATTGTCGCACTTATATGTGAAGATAGCCTTTTCGCTCAAGACAGAGAAACCGTGTGCAAAGCCGCGCGGAATGAAGAACTGACGATGGTTGTCCTCGCTCAGTTCGACGCTGAACCACTGTCCGAAAGTCTTGCTTCCCTTGCGCAGATCTACTGCTACGTCCAACACGCGTCCGACGGTGCAACTCACCAGTTTGGCTTGTGTGTACGGCGGTTTCTGGAAATGGAGTCCTCGTACAACGCCATAACTGGAACACGATTGATTGTCTTGGACGAACTGCGCGTCAATGCCGGCTTCGCGGTATCGTTCCTCATTGTACGTTTCTACAAAATAGCCACGTGCGTCAGCGAAGACTTTCGGTTCGATAACTACGAGCCCTTCGATAGGAGTTTTTATAATTTCCATAGATGATAATTTCGTAAAAGCGGGTGCAAAGGTAATGCTTTTTTTTGAATTGACCAATTTTTTTCAAAAGAAAGAGGAAAATATATGTTTTTTCAAAAATGCGGAGGAGTAACCTTTCGCCTCCCGGATTGCTAATTGGTTCTGTCCCCGGCAATGAGGAGGATGATCCAGGTAAGTAGAGGTGAGACGAAGAGCGAAAGCAATACCCAGCCCAGCGGGTCACGGTTTCTGTTTTTCGCCATTCTATAGGCAATACCGATCCGGATATAAAACACAAGTGCCAACACTATCGGCACAAGCGCCACGATTAATAATGTGTCTGTTTCCATCATTATACTAGTATAGAATTTCGCGTGCAAAGGTACGAAGATTATTTGAATTATGCAAATTTTGCCGATATATTTGCGGATTCATTCTGCGTGATTCATAAGAAGGAGGTAGATTTCGATATCGGGAAGATAGAAGAACAGGTGAAATTTAAAATCACGGGATATATACTATAAGTATATATAATGTATAGGAGGATGCGAGATTGACGGCCAAATGACCGCTGATTAGTTCGATGTGAGCAGGTAAATGCCATTTCCGGCTGAGGCTGTGTTAGGTTCTCTATCCCGCTACAAGGAAAGGAATGCCGTGCGACAAAACCCCGACAAAACCCCGATAAGACTCCGACGAAACCCCGATAGGATTCGGAGAAAAAAGTTCCCACAAAGGTGTTGTAATCTGTAAAAAAACGACGAAAAATATTAATTTTCGTACTTTTTTTCTTAAAAATTTGCACATTCGAATAATTTATCATACCTTTGCAGCCGAAAGCAAGAAACAACATTAATTTGCCAACGGGCAAGAAAACCTATAACTTTAATTTTGGTGTATTAAAAAAGGTGTTCGCAATACCGAGGTGGTCTAAAAAACGAACCCGTGAGGGCAAGAATCTATCATATCTATCATAATACCTAAAGATCAAAACTATATAGACATGACCCCTCGTTATTGCGACTTTTTTTTCGAAAAGGCACGGCAATATTTGCATATATCAAAAAAAAGTTGTAATTTTGCATTTCAAAAAATCAACCGTGCATGAAAAACAAAGGTTCACATTTTGGTTTATGGGTCATTTTGATAGCTGCTATAGTGTTGGAGAGCATCTCGTGCATCCAATACTTCTATAGTCATGCGTACCTGCGTAAGGAGGCAGAGCAGCGAGCCCAGAGTGAGTTGCGCAAGGCGGAACTGGAGATAGAAAAGCACACGGTGGAGATGGAGGCGGCTGCCAAGACTTTGGCTATGCTGGCAGAGAAGCACGTGAACGTGCCGGATTCGATATATGCCGCTACACGTTCATTAGTGCGCGCGCTGGAGAATACCAGCAGCGTGGCTGTTGCCTATGTGCCGGGATATTTTCGCAAGGAAGGAACTTATTTTGAGGCATGCAGTAGTCGCATTAACGGCGATAGCATATATACGCGGCAAATAGGAAGCGCGGAGCATGACTACACCAAGATGGAGTGGTATGTGAATGGTTTTCAGTCGGATGGCTGTGCGTGGAGTGAACCCTATTTGGACGATTCGGGTTCGCAGACGTGGGTGGTGAGTTGCTCTCATCCGGTGAAGAACAGCCGCGGCGAAGTGGTGGCGGTGGTATGTGTGGACTTGGCGTTGGATTATCTGCAACGCGTGTCGGAATATCTGCGTATATACGAAGACAGTTATTACTCCATTCGATCGAGTTCGGGACAAGAGATTGTGTCCGGCGCAGATACGGTGCCCGGTCGCAAGTATCAGATATACGACAGAGATATAGAGGCCACGGGATGGAAGATATCTATCATCATACCTGAGGATGTGATATTTGCAGACCTGAAGCGTGTGGGATTGATCGTGTTGATATTGATGATTTTCGGTCTGGCTCTGTTGGTGTTCATCGTGTGGCTGGCGGGGTACAACGCAAAGCGTCTGATACAATCGCTGGAGAAGAATCAGCGAATGGAGAGCGAATTGCAGATAGCCAATACGATACAGAATGCGATGCTGCCGAAAGTGTTCCCTCCGTTTACGGACCGCTTGGATCTGAATGTGTGCGGCATGGTCAATCCGGCTAAAGAGGTTGGCGGCGATCTGTACGATTTCTATGTGCGGCACGACAAGTTGTTCTTCTGTGTGGGTGATGTGAGCGGCAAGGGAGTGCCGGCCTCGCTGGTGATGGCGATGACTCGTTCGCTATTCCGCAACATAACGGCTCACGATGAGCAACCGGCTATTATCATGCGTAAGATGAACCGAGCATTGGCGGATCAGAATGCACAGAATATGTTCCTTACCCTCTTTTTGGGCGTGCTGGATTGTCAGACAGGACAATTGGATTTTTGCAACGCTGGACATAACGCTCCTGTGCAGTTGACGTCGTGCGGTCTGCTGCCGGTAGTGGCAAACCTGCCGTTGGGTATAGATCCGGATTTTGAGTTTCAGGCGCAGAGTACGCAGATAGCTTACAACGAAGTGCTTTTCCTCTATACGGACGGCCTGACCGAGGCGGAGAATGATCGGCACGAACAATATGGCGAGGAACGGATGTTGCAGATGTTGGGCGGCATGGCCGACAACACGCCTCGTTATATCATACGGAAGATGCAGGAGGATGTCGAGGCCTTTGTGGACGGAGCACAGCAGAGCGACGACCTGACGATGCTGGCTATCCGCTACCAGATGCCGGCCATAGTCATGCGCAACGATATACAACAGATACCAACGCTAGCCGAATGGGTGGAAGGACTGGGTATTCCGGCCGAGCTGAATATGCCTGTCAATCTGGCCCTGGAGGAAATAGTGAGCAACGTTATGCTGTACGCTTATCCCAAGGAGCGAAACGGGCAAGTGTTTGTGGAGTTCTCGCGTTTCGAGAGCAAGGGACAATCGGGGCCAAGCCGGCTTATCTTTGTCGTGTCGGATAGCGGAATAGCCTTTGACCCGACGCAAAGAGAGGAAGTGGACATCAGTTTGGCGGCTGAGGACCGCGACATCGGCGGACTGGGCATCCATATGGTCAGAAAACTGATGGACGAGATACGCTACGAGCGTGCAGACAACAAAAACATATTGACTCTGGTCAAAGAGCTGAAGAATTGAAACAAAAACAGAACACATATATGAAAACAGAAATTATTAAGAATGCCAATCAGGTGATAGCCAAGTTCTCCGGCAGGTTGGATACCGCAGCCGCGGTGCAAACAGCGGAGGATGTGCAACCGCTGCAAGAGGTGTCGAACAGCGAGATCATCCTCGATTGCAGCGACCTGGAGTATATTTCCTCTTCGGGTCTGCGTATTTTCCTCAGTATTCGCAAAGATGCTGCGGCTCACGGAAGCAAAGTGATAGTGAGCAATATCAATGCTGATATCCGTCAGGTGTTTATGATGACGGGATTTATCAGCCTGTTTGAAATCAGGTAGAATCTTAAGTACAAGACGAATGGACCTGCATAGCGAAATGATATTGGAAGAGTATCGCCAGGCATTGCCCGTGCTGGAAGACATGGAGCAGAAAGTGCTGGTCGCTCTGCGCGAGATGCTCGATCGTAACGAGCTGATAGTGACGGCGATAGAGGGGCGTGTCAAGACTGAGAAGAGTCTGGCGGGCAAGTTGGCGCTCAAGGGCGGTAAGTATAGCTCGCTGCGCGACATAACAGATATTGTCGGCGCGCGTATCGTAACCTATTACACCGATGATGTCGATCGCATTGCGTCCATGGCCGAACAGCAGTTTGTGATAGATTGGGACAACTCGGTGGACAAACGACGTCTGCATCAGTTGGACAGTTTTGGCTACAATTCTCTTCACTATGTCTGCCGCTTGCCCGGATTTGACTTTCCGTTCGAATTGCAACTACGCACTACCTTGCAGCATGCATGGGCCGCCATCAATCACGATACAGGATATAAGTCCGGCATCGAGATACCGAAGGAGTATATGCGCCGCATGAACCGCCTGGCCGGTATGCTGGAGATGGCGGACGACGAGTTCAGCCGTATTCGTACGGAGATAAACGACTACCGCCGACGCGTACAGAAACTGGTTCAGAATGGCAAATTGGACGATGTGCTATTGGACGGCGATACTTTCCGCAGTTACCTGCAAGCCAAACCGCTGGATGCGCTCAACCGACGTATAGCCGCTATCAATCAGGCGGAGATACAGGAGGCGCCGCTGATGGGTTATCTGCGTGTGCTCAAGGCACTCAAATGCAATACCTTAGGCGATGTGAGCCGACTCATCAAACAATATGAAGAAGACGCCTATTTGCTGGCACGTCACCAATTGGGTAACACCGACCTGGATATCATTTCTTCGGCTGTGGGTCTGCAGAATATCTGTGTTGTGTGCATTCTCTCTTCCGGAGGCGGTAAGATAGGATTGGAACGACTCTTCGATGCTCTCAACGGGCACAACAGCCAGAACGCAGCCTTGGCAGAAATGACATTCGCACAGGCCGAGACCCTGCCGTTCATGAGGTAGTCACGATAGATACACGATAGATACACGATAGATACACGATAGATACACGATAGATATACGATAGATACACGATAGATTATCCTAATTGCATAATACTATGGAACCGATTAAGATTGATATGAATGACTACGTGCGCACAGGCGAAGGTGCTAACGGAGCAAGTTATAACCACAAGACGGACAAGAACATCATGCTCAAGATGTATTTCCGCAATTTCGAAGCCGCCAAACTCGAGTTGGAGGTGGCGCAGAAAGTGTATGCCATGGGCATCCCCACGCCCGAACCGGGAGACCTCGTCACGGACGGCAAGGCTATGGGGATCCGCTTTCGTCGCATAGAGGGCAAGAAAAGTTATTCGCGTGCCTGCGGGGACAACCCGGAACGTGCGGAGGAATATGGCCGCGAGTTCGCGCAACTATGCAAACGGCTCCACGCCACACATGTGGATACGAGCCGGTTTGAGAACGTCAAGGACCGCCTCTACAAGATGTTGGCAGACAATCCTGATTTTACGCCAGAGCAGAAACAGAAAATCCATGACTACATAGCTTCAGCGCCGGACACGGATACCGCTATTCACGGCGACCTGCAGTTCGGAAACGGTATCTTCACCGAGAAGGATGGAGTCCGTACGCCGTATTTCATCGATTTGGGTGATTTCTGCTATGGATACCCGATGTTCGATATCGGTATGGTCTATCTCTGCTGTTGTCTGAACGACGAGAGTTGGACACAAGAGGTAAACCACATGTCCAATGCCACTGCGGCCCGTTTCTGGGATGGCTTTGCCGAGGAGTATTTCGGACCTGATGCCGATATGGAGGCCGTCATGCGCGAAGTGAAGATTTACGCCGGACTGAAAACCGTTCTTATCGAGCGTGACACCCACTGCCCGATGCCACAGTTCCGCGCTATGTTGGAAGGAACCGTTTACTAACTGAAAGAATAAGACTATATGGCAAATAAATACATGGATAGCGACTTGCTGGATCGCGCTATCATTTATGCGGTCAAGGCACATCATAATACCGAACGTCGAGGCAAAGGTTTTCCCTATATTGTCCATCCGATGGAGGCTATGGAGATCGTGGCTACTATCACACCCGATCAGGAACTCTTGGCTGCGGCCGCGCTGCACGACACGATAGAAGACACCGATGTTACTTACGAACAACTGGTGGCGGAGTTCGGCAAACGTGTGGCTGACTTAGTATATTCCGAGAGTGACCAATATACCGAAGGCATAGCCGAAGAGGAGAGTTGGCACGAACGCAAACAAATAGCCATGGATCGTCTCGCTGTCGCTTCACGCGATGCCAAGATAGTGGCTATGGGCGACAAACTAAGCAACATGCGCGCTATATGGCGTGACTATCAAACCAAAGGAGATGAGTTATGGAGCCTCTTCCACGTGAGCGATAAAGCGGAGCACGAGTGGCGTTATCGCGGCCTGGCTGCGTCCTTGAGCGAACTGAGCGACACGTTTGCATACCAAGAGTTTGTCCGACTCATCAACGATGTTTTCCCGAATGACAACAAATGAATATCATCTTCGACCATATTGACAACGCGCGTGACTTAGGTGGCATACCGGCTGCCGGCGGTCGAACTATCCGTCCGCGTCGCCTGATACGCACAGCCCGTCTGCACGACGCAACTGATAGCGATATAGAACGATTGCGCAACGACTATAACCTCTGTCGCATCTTCGACTTCCGCTCCGTGAGAGAGGCCGAGTTTGTGCCTGATCGCGAGATAGAGGGAGTGCAATACCACTCGTTGCCAACTATTGATATGCGTGCCGAGCAGCTGACGGGAAAAGCCATCCCGGACGAAGCCTTCCTCGAACTGGACAGACATATAGTTAACTACTCTTTTTATCCCGAAGTACAGGGCATGGCGGCTATGATGTACCCTTCGCTCATCCAGAGCGAGTTCTCACAGTTGCAATATGCCGCTTTCCTCAGGCTGATAGTCGAGGCACCGGAGTCCGGAGGCATCCTCTGGCATTGCGCGCAAGGCAAGGACCGAACAGGATGGGGAGCCGCATTCCTCATGTTCGCGCTCGGTGTGGATAGAGAGACGGTTATCGCGGATTTTGAGGAAAGCAATATTGCCTATAAACCTATAGTCGATAAACTCAGCAATGACGTTATAGCACGCGGAGGTGGAGAATCTGAGATGGCTGTCATACAGGCTTTTATGGGAGTCTCTACTCCTAATTTTATTTCCACACTTGACCTCATAGACCGCGAATACGGAGGTATGACCAACTATTTGCACGAGATACTATGTCTCTCGCACAACGATATTCAACTCCTCCGACGGAGATACTTGCAATAGTAGCACATTAATAAAAAACCAAATACTATGATTAACATTAACGAAGAGGTGTCGCGGTGTCTGCTATGCGCCGACGCGCCCTGCGGACAAAAAGCCGCACGAGCTATCAGAGCATTGCGCTTTGACAACCGGTGGATAGCTGCCGAATTACTCGACCAATTGGCCGAGCAAGACCTGCAGGAGGCAGAGAAAGCCTGTATCCACTATGACCGACCAATACGCATTGCCGAACTCAAAAAGGCTGTCAAGTTGCAGCCCGAAGATAATTGCCCGCAGACTAATCTGCCTTCCCTGGAAATCAACTTCTGCGACATGGTGTGCGAGAATCCCTTCTTCCTCGCCAGTTCCGCTATCTGTACCAACTACGAGATGGTTGCCCGTGCGTTGGATGCCGGCTGGGCGGGGGTCTTCTACAAGACCATCTGCAAACAGGAAATACATGAGGTCTCGCCGCGTTTTGATGCCGTACGCAAAGAGGGAACACCTTTCATCGGGTTCCGCAATATGGAGCAACTCAGCGAGAACCCTTATACCATGGATTTCGATATTCTCCATCGCCTCAAGCAGAACTATCCTTCCAAGCGTATCATTGCTTCTATCATGGGACAAACGGAGGAGGAGTGGATCGAATTGGCCAAGATGGCTGAGAGCGCAGGATGCGATGCCGTTGAACTCAATTTCTCCTGCCCCCAGATGCGCCTCACTGGTCTGGGGTCCGACATAGGGCAAAACCCAGAACTGATACTTTTCTACACCTCCTATGTCAAGGAGGCGGTCAATATCCCTGTCATTCCCAAGATGACACCCAATGTCATGTCAATGACCTCTCCCGCTCTCGCCTGCTTCTATGCCGGCGCACACGGCATCAGTGCTATCAATACCATCAAGTCCATCACCATGAGCCACGATGCCGAGGTGAGCGAGAAGAAAACCATCAGCGGCTATTCCGGCAAGGCTGTCAAACCTATCGCTTTGCGCATGATATATGAGATGACGGGAAACCCGATCTTGCAGCGTGCCGGAGTGGAAAAACATATGGATATCAGTGGTATAGGAGGCATAGAGACCTGGCGCGATGCCTTAGAGTTTATCCAGTTGGGATGCCGCAACGTGCAGGTTTGTACCGCCGTCATGCAATACGGCTATCGCATCATTGACGACCTCATCCTTGGACTCAAACACTACATGCAAGAGCGAGGTATTGTTGAACTGAAAAAACTGGTCGGAGAGCAACTACCCAATATAGTCCTTCCGTCCCATTTAGACCGCGACACCATGGTCTTCCCTAAGATTGACCGCGATAAGTGTATCGGCTGCGGACGATGCTACATCTCGTGTTCCGATGGTGGCCATCAGGCTATCGAGTTCAACGAGGAACGCAAACCCCATATCATCGGTACCAAATGCGTCGGATGTCACCTCTGCCGTCTGGTATGCCCAACCGGCGCTATCAGCCAGGCCAAACGAATGCCCAAACCGCATAAGTAAGACGCAACACGAATGGTTCACTTTTTCTAATCATCACTTTTGTTCCTTATAAAATCACGAGAATTATAAGGGAAAACATGCGAAATCTTAAGAAATTATTACAAAATATTTAGATTTTGCACCTGACACTTGCACATGTCAGGTGTTTTTTGTAATTTTGCACCCGATTTAATAACCCTATCAAATAACGTGCATAAATACACCAATTAGGAATAGATGACACCAGTAGTTAATGATCCTATAATAAATGATCAAAGTGATTCAATGGAATCACGTATTCGCGAAGTGGCGCAACAGATTTTTTTCCGTCAGGGATATGCTACAACGTCCACTACGCAGATAGCCAAAGAAGTCGGTTGTACGCAGGCTCTTGTACACTATTATTATCGTACTAAGGAGAACCTCTTCCGACAGATCTTTTTGGAACAGATTGAATCGGCGCTTCACGTCATCGGACGTTCGCTTGCTACCGAAGAATCCTTCGACCGATTTATCGAGCAGGCAATTAATATGTATATCAACGCGCTCATGAAAAACCCAAGACTACCGTTCTTTGTCTTGGAGGAATTGGTAAATAACCCGGAGCGACGTAAGTACTTGCGTGACAATTTTGTCAAAAACCCAACGTACGCTTTGCTCTACATGGAGTTCGATGCACGACTCAGACAGGAGCAACAAGCCGGACGTATAGCGCAAATCGAATCATTCGATCTGATGATGACTATCATATCAATGACTGTGTTCGAGTTCCTCACTTTGCCTCTGTACCAGGATTTGCTATCACGGTCAGACGAGCAGGTGCAAAACCACATCGCACACCGCAAAGCGGAAGTCATCCGAATGGTCAAGAAAATACTTAAACCGTAAACATGCATTAAAGATAATTCATAAGGACTAGTTAGTAATTTAGTTTCTTCTACAGAAACGAAGCAAAGGCGCGACCGTGAGGCCGGCCTTTGTTTTTTGTACAGCTTATTCTCCCTGCATGGCTCATATTTATAAAAAAAACATATCTTCCTTGCGTATCTCAAAAAAATGTACTACCTTTGCACCGTGTTTCAGTTTATCCGCAAATATGCCCCGTTGGTACTCTTCATTTTGATGAGTCTTTCCGCCGTGGCAATAGTGATAGATGAATACAACGACTACTGCCGGTTCTCACAAGACATGCGCATTGAGAGTTGCGTGGAATTGGAAGCAGAGGACTACGAATGGGATGAGTTTGATGATGGTGAAATATGCAGACCTTTCATTCCACAGTTCGCGCCCATCAACTATCAATTATTAATGGTCAGTCGTCCTTTCTCAACGGCTTTCATCTCGGACAAACAACGTCTTGGATTAGTGCGTCGTTATGCTCCGCGAAAAGCTTTGTTGAGAGGTAAACTATGTTCCAACATAACCATAACGGTATGAACTCGATAGAGTTTGTACCGTTTTTTATTGCAAATCGTAAATAAATCGTACATTGTAAATCGTCAAATAATCGTGCCCCTTGGGGCTAAGAAATCGTAAATGAAAAAATGGATATTATTAGTATTTTAACAGCCCTTTTGACCCTCATGGCAGGTATCGGAGTATTCCTCGTCGCCTGCACGATGATGAGTACCAATCTCGAGTCCGCGGCTTCAAGGCGGCTCAAACAACTCTTCTCGCACACCGGCAACAACAAACTGGTCGGCGTTGGTATCGGAACGCTCGGAACGGCGGCCATCCAGTCCAGTGGAGCCGTAACGGTCATGGTCATCGGTTTCGTGAACGTGGGAATCATGTCCCTCACGCAAGCCGC
>JAILDU010000075.1 GCA_024689005.1 Paludibacteraceae bacterium | reverse complement strand
TGTTGTGCGCTGTGGTTACTCCCAATTGGCCGCTGTACCAATTTTCCGACTGATGACCATAACCTATTATTGGCGATTCTTGAATTAGCAATAAGCATTTGGCCCACACCTTGGTACGGTTGGTAAAAGTGAGGTCTTTGTGCAGTACTTCTTCTACAAAATATGCTATGTATTCATTTTCGGAAAAGTCCAATTGCACAAAAACAGCCATTGTTTGAAAAGTTAGAAACCCAATTACAAATGTTATTCCCATCCATTTTCGAAGGCTGTTAGACTTGATAAGATAGAAAGCAAGTAATATGACAATACCGAGTATAGATGTCTTGGAATTTACATATAACAAGGTTAGTAGTGAACATGTAATCAATGCGATAAAGTTCGTCCTCATGTGATTGTATCGAATCAGATAATACCCGGCTATCGTTAGCGCAGGAATAATGGTTCGTCCCATCTGGTTGTAGTTACCTCCAAGCAAGTAGTACCATGTGCTATCAACGTACCATATGCCTTCCGGGTAGATGCATAATAATAAGAAGTTGAGATAAATACAAAAACTCATAGACACAACGATGGCTCGTAAAATATATTGCCCATATAGCGGCAAATATAGTTTGCATAAGCCCCATAGCATCAGTATATCGAACCCGACAGAGAGTATTGTAAATGGTGATTCGGAGTTATGTGTCAGTGTACTATATCCAACTACTGCACCATACATGAGCCACAGAAATCCAAAGCAGTCGATCTTCTTAGGAGAACGAACAAACAACATGAGAAATAATCCCCAACAGACAAATCGTATTCCCGACAGCGTGGCATGCAGGAGTAGTGAAGAATTCGTATACAAAGAATTCCTCATTACCAGCACAAAAATAATCAAAGATATGATTGCGCACGTGGCTTTATCTAATGTCGAGTTACTATTGCTCATTTGGGTAAGCTTATCTGTTGCCCTATGGCTAAATCTGCTTGGTATAATTTAGTGTTGTCTAATCCTTCTCCGGGAGTAAATGTCAGTTCGCCGAATATCACTTTGCCGCCTTCCAAATAAAAGTCGGCTCTCACAAATGGGAATGGGGCTGACAGAGTCTTGGCATACTCAATCATCTTGTCCCATCCGGCAGGTATGTCATAGTGAAAATCTGCAGGAGCATTTAGTCCGTCGCGTGTCAGTTCGCGCTGCAGTTGCCCCTTAATGTCAAAATAGTAGAATTTGGGCATTACACTTTGTTCGCGCCCGATACATACCATTACATATGTCGGTTTGCCGTTGCAGCAATATATCTTGTAGTCGGCCGGCGCCAAACCGTCTTGAGTCTCAATGAATTTCTCGGCGATAATCTTCTTTGGAATGGCTTCATATTGCATTTCCGATGCATATAAATGACCATCACTTTTCATCCATTTCTTCAGTTCCTTGCGAGTTGCTGCGAGGTCCAATTCCGATTTGTCTGTTACTACCATGTTCATGTGGTAGTAGTAATTGTTTTTCAGCACAAACTTGTTTGGCAACTTGTCAAAATCTATCTCGTCTGGATTGGTCCAATAACCGTATAGTTCATTGAGTATTTCTCCGCATCCGCATTTCTCTACATACTCGCGCACGGCATACTTGTCCGCACATTGGGTCACCAGCGGATTCTTGTAGTATGTGTTCAACTTCAGCCAAAGCACTTTCTCGTTCGACGTTTGCGGATTCTTCAGATCCAGCCATTTGCCGAAACGACGTCTGTACAACAATTGCGTATTCAGTGTGGGTGAGATACGTGTAATCAGTTTTAATATGGATTGAATTAGACTCATATGCTATCTATTCTGAAACGAGATTATTCGTTGATCTATGATATTACCATTTTCTATGCATTTAGCATGATTTAGTGTGGCATCCTCATTGCCGGTGACAAGCATGTCGCAATATTTGGCAACTACTTTGCTGATATATTTTGAGGTGGTCTTGTAGAATAGAGATGGTGTGTGATCTACTACATAATGCCGAATTCCTTCCACCATATAGGTCGGATCCTCTATCGTGGTTGGAATACTTGTTTCTATTGCACCTGCTCTATCGCAACTGATATCTATGATCATTGCGCCTTTTTTCATGCGTTTGAGATCATCTCGGTATATTATGTGGTCTTTCCTTTTTACATCCCACAAAATTGCATTTACTACTACATCATATTCGGACAGCTCCTTCTTGAATAAATCCTCGGTGCGTCTGTCATAACTGACCACCTCTGCTCCCATATAGTTGAGTGTTTTAATGGCTCCCTTAGCGGTGTTGCCACGTCCCAATACTGCCACTTTTGTGTTATAAGGAAATATCCCGTGACACAAATATGCATGCGAAACAGCAGCCTCACCGGCTATTTCGTTGTTGCGCCAGAATACGTGTCTTCCGCTTTCATACATGTCTTCCCATGCGTATGCCGTCAGTTTTCCTGCTATGATTTTATCCGTTATATCTCTATTTTGTACGGCATGCGCCCAACCAAAGATGGTTTGGTCGTGAAGATCGGTCAAGTAGTCTGCGTCTCCTATTTTGGGATCGCAGATTATATCCTTCTTGAGCACTTCTTCGCGTGGTACAACGTTCACTCCTGCAGCTATATAGTCGCTATCCTCATACCCTAATTCTTTCCCATAACCGCATTCTACATAGATATAATTCTTATGTCTTATACTTGCTATGTCTTCCGGAATAAGGGCTCTACGTAACTCGTTCTCTTTGTGGCTGATAGAAAATCCTAATGTCTTCATTTCTTATGCAGTATTTTGTTGTCTATAATATTGTGAAGTATCCTCTTCTCATCGCTCGACAAACCGAATAGGCCTATTGCAACTACATATGCTGTCACTGAGGTGATAATTGTGACGATAAACCGATATTTAAAATCAAAATATTGTGTCATCGTATAGCATACAGATACTATGGTTGCTGTGGGTATTAGCAACGGAACAAACACTTCTTTTGCAAAGTGACGAATACTTATGCCGGCTGTGATCTTCAGAAATGGCAACCGAATTAACATACATACAGTCTCAAATCCCACGAAGCAGTACATTACTGAGATGACAGGCAACCCATAGTGTAAACAAGCCCAAGCGCAAGGTAATGTCAGGACTTTGATCGAATTTATCAGTAATGAGTAATTGCGAATCTTACCAATTGCTTGGTTCGCTGTTCCCAAACCGGTTGTCAACTGGTCAACCAATGAGGCCAATAGCACGTATTGGCAAAACATTACGGCGTACTCCGGCACCTCGCCTAACCATAAATGTAATATGGCCGGCATCTCTGCTATAAGAGGAATTGCTGCCATTGCGAGAAGCAAAAATGCATATTTGCAGACCGATTCGGCCAACCTGATCATGTGCGCACGATTGCCGGCTCCTTCTGCTTTCATTATTTGCGGATTCATCGCATTGGTGATGGCCTGAGTAAGAAAATAGGTCGCTCCGCTTACCTGCAAGGCTATCCCGTATGCTGCATTTATAGCGCTACCGAGAAAACGATTGATGATAATCGCTATTCCTTGAGTCCTGGCTAATATACATCCCGTCGAGTATACAGTCCAACCGGTAAAACCACTCAAACTATGTATAAAATGTGAGTCCCATTCTTTGAGGCGCGGGATGTGACATTCTTCAAAATGATGCAACGCATATACAGCAAAGGCAAGCAGATTGAACATGGATATTCCTATCAGCATGAATGAATACATGATCAGTTTGTCGAAGGATACCATTTGTGTCAGGAATATGGCGATCAGCAGTTTCAGCATGCCGTCCAGCACGTCTATAATGGAAATATAGACGATATTTTCTCGAGCTATGAATAACGAGCGAAAAGGAGCTGTGAGAAAAGCGATTAGCAATATAACCAATGATGCACCATATACGCACATAGCTGCTGTTTGCCGATCTGCGGAGATGTTCAGTACGGTGTATACAGCCGGATAGGCTAATGCCAACAGTATAACGAACAATCCGCCTCCTATCACTACATGCAGCAATAGACTGTTGGCGAATACTTGACGGATTTTTTCTTTATCACCTTTCCCGTGATAAAACGACAAGTAACGCTGTGTCGTCGTCACCAGCGCATTGGTCATAAAGGACAACATCGCCACAACGCCCGCCACCACATTGAATATTCCGAAATCGCTCTGCCCCAACGCCGCTAATATCAAGCGGGTAGAGTACAGCGACATACACACGTTGATTATCGTGCGCGTGTACTGGGCTATTGTGTTTACTAATATGCGCTGTGCGGCTGTCATTCCGTTCCTATGCCTCTTAGTCTCTCCTGAAGATGTCTCTCGTATATACTTTCTCCTTTACGTCGTCCAGGCAGGCATCGTATCTGTTGGCAATGATGGCTTGACAGTTGTTCTTGAATTCATTCAGGTCGTTCACTACCAGACTGCCGAAGAACGTGCTGCCGTTTTCCAGGGTCGGCTCGTAGATAATCACTTGTGCACCTTTGGCTTTCACACGCTTCATGATACCCTGAATGGACGACTGACGGAAGTTGTCGCTGTTCGACTTCATCGTCAGGCGGTACACGCCTATCACGCATTTCTTTTCCTGCGAGGCATCAAAATCTCCTTTGTGGAAATAGTCGTAATACCCGGCCTTGGCCAGCACGCGGTCGGCTATGAAATCCTTGCGTGTGCGGTTGCTCTCCACAATCGCCTCAATCAGGTTCTCCGGTACATCTTGATAGTTGGCCAATAGTTGCTTCGTATCTTTCGGCAGACAATAACCGCCATAACCGAACGACGGGTTGTTATAGTGCGTTCCGATGCGCGGATCCAGACACACGCCGTCTATGATATCTTGCGTGTTCAGACCTTTCATCTCTGCGTACGTGTCCAACTCGTTGAAGTAACTGACGCGCAGAGCCAGATACGTATTGGCAAACAGCTTGACTGCTTCCGCCTCCGTAAATCCCATGATACGCGTCTCTATATCTTCTTTCAATGCGCCCTCTTTCAGCAAGCCGACAAAACGCTCGGCCGCTTTCACCAATCGTGCGTCATCCAATTTGGTGCCGACGATTATACGGCTCGGATACAGATTGTCGTATAGCGCCTTGCTCTCGCGCAAGAACTCCGGAGAGAAGATGATATTGTCGCAGTTGAACTTCTTACGCACACTCTCTGTGTAACCAACCGGTATGGTAGATTTAATCACCATGATAGCATCTTTGTTGACGCGCAACACGGTCTCAATGACGTTCTCCACTGCCGACGTGTCAAAATAGTTGCGTTGGCTGTCATAGTTGGTCGGAGCGGCTATCACTACATATTCGGCCTGGCGATATGCTGTGTCCGCATCCAATGTTGCCTTCAGGTTGAGAAACGTGCCTTGGCTCTTGTCTTGCTCAAAATATTTCTCAATATACTCGTCTTGTATCGGCGATTGACGACGATTGATCATATCCACCTTTTCCGGCACGATATCTACGGCCGTCACTTCGTTGTGCTGAGCGAGCAGAGTCGCTATACTCAACCCGACATAACCTGTTCCTGCTATTGCTATACGCATATCAATTCTTAATTATCAATTCTCAATTATCAATTATCACAGTCTCGCATCCACATATTGGCGCTCTACGAAATTCTTTACATCAAAAATAACAGCACCCTGCTTCTGGTATTTGGCGAAATCAAAACTCTTGAACTGGTCGTGAGCCACGCACGCAATCACAGCCGAATAGTTCTTGTTCGGATCCACAGCCGGTATCAGTTCTTTGCCGTACTCATGCTTGATCACCTCGTTGCTTGCCCATGGATCGTATATGTCCACGTTCACGCCAAAGTCCTCCAACTCGTTGGCTATGTCCACCACTTTCGTGTTGCGGCAGTCCGGGCAGTTCTCCTTGAACGTCACACCCAAAATCAGCACATTCGAATGGAGAATCTTGTGATCTTTCTTAATCATCAGTTTCAGCACTTTGTCCGCAATAAACTTCGCTATCGAGTTGTTCACGGCGCGGCCGGACAGTATCACTTGCGGATCGTAGCCCAGCGATTTGGCCTTGTGCGCCAGATAGTACGGATCCACGGATATACAATGGCCGCCCACCAATCCCGGACGGTACTTCAGGAAGTTCCATTTCGTGCCGGCTGCCTCTATCACATCATTCGTGTCTATGCCCACGCGGTCGCATATCAATGCCAATTCGTTCATGAACGATATGTTCACGTCGCGTTGACTGTTCTCCACAGCCTTGGCTGCCTCCGCCACTTTCATGTTCGGAGCCTTGTGCGTGCCGTTCTCCAGAATGCTGTTGTACAGCCCGTCCACTATGTCCGCCACTTCCGGTGTCGAACCGCTCGTTATCTTCTTTATCTTCGTCAGCGTGTTTACCTTGTCGCCCGGATTGATACGCTCCGGACTATAGCCGCAGAAGAAATCCTTGTTGAATTTCAACCCGCTGTATTTCTCCAATACCGGCACGCAATCTTCCTCCGTGCAACCCGGGTAAACCGTACTCTCATATATCACTATGTCACCTTTGTTCAGGGTCTTGCCGATTGTCTCGCTTGCCTTCAGTAGCGGAGTCAGATCCGGGTTGTTAAAGCGATCAATAGGCGTCGGCACGGTCACTATGTACGTGTCAACGGCTTTCAATTCCTCTGGATTGCTCGTGAAACTCAATCCGACCGAACCGGTGCTCTTAAACAACTCTCGAGCCTGTTTCATCCCGACCAAATCTGCTTCCAGCGTGTGGTCCTTACCGGCTTCCAACTCTTCTACGCGTGGCTGATACACATCAAAACCAATAACGCGGTACTTCTTTCCGTACTCAATTGCCAACGGCAGACCTACATAGCCCAAACCGATTACGGCGATTTTTCTGTCTTGTAATTTCATAGTGGTATTTCTTTTAGTTTATGTTCAGATTTAACTGTCGAATTCATATCGAACGCATATCGAACTCAAGTCGAAGGCAAGTCGTACTTTTATCGAGGTTTGTTCGGGGTTTTATCGGGGTTTTGTATCGACCTCATCTTGTCCGAAATCTGTCCAAACACCGACGAGATACCGACGAGATACCGACGAGACGATTACGGGACACATACGGGACGATAACACAGCGCTTTCGGAAAATAATCATAATACCTCTCACAATTAAGACTATTTGCACAAAAAGCGTGCAAAGATAGTGCTTTTTTTTTATATACGCAAGCGCGTGTGCATAATATTTCAAAAAAAATGCATAATCGCCCACAAAATACACAAATCTGATGCTCCGCATTTTCTGCTTTCAGCAAAAAATACTACCTTTGCAACGTATTTTGGCTCATTACGGGCATTTAACAACTAATAACAATATAAAATGAAACAATTTAAGCTATGGAATACGCTCTGCGGATGGGTGGTTTTTGCCATTGCTGCCGCAACGTATCTCCTTACTATCGAACCCACTGCTTCCTTCTGGGATTGCGGTGAGTTTATTTCCAGCGCTTGGAAGCTGGATGTGGGTCACCCGCCCGGAGCGCCGTTCTTCATGCTCATGGGCCATTTCTTTGCTCTCTTTGCGTCTGACGCCAGTCATGTCGCAATGTGTGTTAACGCGCTCTCGGCGCTCGCCAGCGCATTCACCATCTTGTTCCTCTTCTGGACCATCACGGCGCTCGCAAAGAAACTGGTACAACCCGACGAATTATGGAAGGGCATCGCTATCCTCGGTGCCGGCGCAGTGGGCGCTCTCGCTTATACCTTCAGCGATACCTTCTGGTTCTCCGCTGTCGAAGGTGAAGTGTACGCTTCCTCATCGCTCTTCACGGCTGTCGTCTTCTGGCTTATACTCAAGTGGGACGAGCAGGCTGACGAAGCGGGATCAGACCGATGGCTCATTGCTATCGCTTATCTGATGGGACTCTCTATCGGCGTCCATTTGCTGAACTTGTTGACCATTCCGGCTATCGTTCTGGTGTATTATTTCCGCCGTTACGAGTTCTCCTGGAAGGGCCTCATCTCCGCATTCCTTGCTTCGTGCGCCATCTTGCTTGTTGTCCTCTATGGTATCATTCCCGGATTCCCGACCGTGGCAGGATGGTTCGAACTCCTATTCGTGAATACACTCGGATGTCCGTTCAATACAGGATTGGCTATCTATATCATCTTGGCCGTCGCTGCATTGGTTTGGGCTATCATCGAGACCAACAGAGAGACCTCCAAAACCCGCATGGCTATCGCCTTTACGGCTGCTTTTGCGCTTTCCGGAGCCGCATTCCTCTTTGAGCAATGGTGGATCGGCGTGCTCCTTTCTGCCGGCCTCTTGGCTCTCTTGCTCAATAAGCGCGAATTCGTCTCTGCACGTTGGCTCAATACAGCTTCGCTCATGATTGCTGTCATCCTCATCGGATACAGCTCTTATGCAGCAATCGTAATCCGCTCCAACGCCGATACGCCGATGGATCAGAACTCGCCGGATAATGTATTCTCGCTCAAGTACTACTTGAATCGTGAGCAGTACGGCGATCGTCCTCTCTTCTACGGACAGGTTTACAACGCGCCTGTTCAACTCCGCGTCGAAGGAAATATGTGTATTCCGGTTGAGAAACAAGGACATGCACAGTATGCTCCGGCGCCTAAAGTGGAGGGAGAGAAAGACCACTACGTAATCACCGGTTACAAGCGCAATTACACCTTCATGCCGGAGTTCTGCATGCTCTTCCCGCGTATGTATTCGTCTCAGGGAAGCCATGTGCAGGCTTACAAGGAGTGGGCTAACGTCAAGGGACGCCGTGTCAAATATGACTACTGCGGACAACAGAAAGTAGAGTATTGTCCTACTTTTGCCGAGAACTTGCGATTCTTCTTCCGCTACCAAGTACATTTTATGTACTGGCGCTATTTTATGTGGAACTTCGCAGGCCGTCAGAACGACTTGCAGTCCTATGGCGACATTACTAAGGGTAACTGGATCTCCGGTATCCCGTTCATCGACAACGCTATGTTGGGAGACCAATCGTTGCTGCCGACCGAACTCAAGGAAAACAAAGGACACAACGTCTATTATTTCCTGCCGCTTATCCTCGGTCTCATCGGTATCGTTTGGCAATGCAATAAGCGTGATAAGAACGGTAATGCAACAGGTTGGAAAAACTTCACACTTACTTTCCTCCTCTTCTTCCTTACCGGTTTGGCTATCGTCATGTACCTCAACCAAACACCTTATCAACCGCGCGAGCGTGATTACGCGTACGCAGGATCATTCTACGCTTTCTGTATCTGGATTGGTCTTGGTGTCTTGGCTATCATCGATTGGGTTAACGACATGCTGAAGAGCAACGCGGGCAAAACTGCCGTTGCCGCTTTGGCTACGCTCATTTGCCTGCTTGTGCCGGCACAGATGGCTTCGCAGAACTGGGACGACCACGATCGTTCGGACCGCTACTCATGCCGCGACTTCGGTGCTAACTACCTCAAGTCGTGCGAGTCACAGGCTATCCTCTTCTCCAACGGCGATAACGATACCTTCCCGCTCTGGTACAACCAGGAGGTGGAAGAAGTGGGAACCGACCTGCGCGTCTGCAACCTCTCGTATCTGCAAACCGATTGGTACATCTCGCAGATGAAGCGTCCGTACTACGAGTCTCAGGCTTTGCCTATCTCGTGGGAGTACAAAGACTTCATGCCGGGCCAAAATGAGGCGGTACTTGTGGACAATCGTCTCGGACAGCCGATCTCGGTGGAGAAGGCATTCAATTTCCTCCGTTCGGATGATCCGCGTACTAAGACTCGCGGTGGTGACAACTACTTGCCGTCTGACAAACTCTATGTGGAGACTCCTGACGGTCAGCAGATTACGTTCCGTTCTAAGCGCCAATATACTCGCTCGGAAATGATGATCATGGAGATGCTGTCCACCAACAATTGGGAGCGTCCTATGTACTTCTGCGCTACTGTTGGGAATGATTATTACCTCGGTCTAGAGCCGTGGATGGAACTGACCGGATTGGCATACCGTATCACTCCTGTTCGCAGCAAAGACGGACAGCCGCGCGTCAATACTGAGAAGATGTACGACAATATGCTGCACAAGTTCGCTTATGGCAACATGAACAAACCGGGCATCTATATTGACGAAAACCTCATGCGCATGTGCCGTACGCACCGAATGATGTTCGCACAGTTGGCTGAGCAACTTATCCGTGAGGAACAACGAGACAAAGCGCTTGAAGTCCTTGACTTTGCTGAAGAGCAACTGCCGGGCTACAATGTGCCTTACGACTATACTTCCGCTTCCATGGCGCAGATGTATCTTATCCTCAAGCAGGACGAGAAAGCATTGGCTATCATGGACAACGTAGCGCAGACTTGTGTTGAATACTTGCGCTTCGCCGCTTCGCTCAACAAGCGTCAGCGCGAAGTAATGGAACAAACTACAGGTCGCGAATTGGCTATCCTCGGTTATGTGCTCCAGACATGCGAACGATTCGGTCATAAAGAATTGGTAGAAAAATACTATAATGACTACGTAAAATATGCACAATAACATTCCTGTCTTGCTGCTCACCGGTTATCTGGGGAGCGGCAAGACGACCCTTCTTAATCGCATTCTCGCCAATCGTCAGGGAATCCGCTTTGCGGTTATAGTCAACGATATAGGCGAGGTGAATATCGATGCATCGCTTATTCAGCAGGGCGGAGTGGTGAGCCAGCAAGATGACTCGCTCGTCGCTCTGCAGAATGGATGTATCTGCTGTTCACTCAAGATGGACATGGTGGCGCAACTACACGACTTGGCTGCGCAACATGCCTATGATTACATCGTTATCGAAGCCAGCGGTATATGCGAGCCCGGCCCGATAGCACAAACGATCTGCTCTTATACACAACTGGTGCCGCAGTTCGCACAAGATGGCGTACCAACTATTGACTGCGTCTGCACCGTCGTAGATGCTTTGCGCATGAGAGACGAGTTCGCCAACGGCGATTCACTCAAGCATATTGCCAAAGAGGAAGACCTCGCCGCACTGGTTACGGAGCAAATAGAGTTCTGCAATATCATCCTGCTCAACAAGGCTGCCGAGGTGAGCGAAGACGAACTGAAGCATATTCATGCCATCATCCGCGCCATTCAGCCTAAAGCCGAGATCATAGAAACCAATTTCTGTGACGTGCCGTTTGAGAAAATCCTCCATACCGGACTCTTCGACTTTGACCGTACCGCCACGTCCGCTACGTGGATACAGGAGGTGGAAGACGCAAGCCATCACCACGATCACGATGATGACGATGATGACGATGACGACCATGACGATCATGATCACGAGGAGCACGAAGACCATTCGCATTGCGACCACGAACATGGCTATTGCGAGCATGAACACGACCACGATCATGAGCATCATCATCACCACCACGATCACGAGCATGGCGAAGGTCACAATCACGGTGATGAATATGGCATAGAGACGTTTGTCTATTATGCGCGCAAACCTTTCAATCTCGGGCTCTTCGATGAGTTTGTCGCTTCCCATTGGCCCAAGAATATCATTCGTTGCAAAGGCATGTGCTATTTCGCTGAAGAGTACGATATGTGCTATCTCTTTGAGCAAGCCGGACGACAATTCAATATGCGTCAGGCAGGCGAGTGGTTTGCCACTATGCCAAAAGAAGAACTGATGCAACTGATGGCTAACGATGCACAATTGCGTCACGATTGGGACGATCAGTACGGAGACCGAATGCAGAAACTGGTCTTCATCGGACAACATCTTGACAAGAAGGCGCTTACTGACGCTCTGGACTTCTGCCTGCAATGAGAAAACAACTCTATATATTGTTGTCGGCACTGACACTTATAGGCTGTGCCAATCGCGGTATCGGACCACAAGGCGGACCGAAGGATTCTATTCCTCCGGTCCCCGTCAAGTCCGTGCCGGAAAATGGCGTTGTGTCATTTGATGGCGCCGATATAGAAGTGCTTTTCAACGAATATATCCAGTTGGACAATATTGCTCAAAACCTGCTGATGTCTCCTCCTCAGCAAACGCCGCCGGAAGTCAAAGCACGCGGTAAGAAACTGATGGTTCACTTTGTTGACTCGCTGCGTGACAGCACAACCTATACGCTCGATTTCGGAAGCGCGGTGTGTGACTTCACGGAGAAAAATCCGCTGCGCGGCTATACTTTCGCCTTCTCCACTGGACCGTTTATCGACACGCTGGAGGCATACGGCCTGATTGTGAATGCGGAGGACCTCAATCCCGTCGTAGGCATGTTGGCCGGTATTCATAGCGATCTGGCTGACTCGGCCTTCACGGCCAAACCCTTCGACCGCATAGCCCGTTCCGACTCTGCGGGACGATTCCGCATAGGCAATATACATGAGGGCACTTATCGGCTATATGCACTCAATGATATCAGTCGCGACTACCGATTGAATGTGGGCGAGAGCCTCGCTTTTGCAGACGAGCCGTTCTCTCCTTCGCCGGACGATTCGCTGGAATATGTCCTATGGCTCTTCAACGAGCAACGCCAGCGTTTGTATCTGCAACGCACCTTGCGTGACAAGCAGCATATAGTCTCTCTGCTTTTCTCCTCCGAGCCGGATAGTCTGCCCGTTCTGCGTGCTATGCGTCCGTCCGAGATAGACAGCACGGCGTCCGATAGCGCTTGGATCGACCCGATGCCGTATATCATGCCGCATTATTCCGCTAAACACGATACCGTTACACTCTGGCTGACCGACAGCCTGGCTATTGCACAAGACACTTTGATCTTTGAGGCACGCTATCGCCGTACGGACTCTATCTATCAATTGGAGTGGTACACCGACACGCTGCGTGCCGTTTGGCGCGCACCCCGCATGACTGAGAAGATGCGGGCTGCTAAGGCGCGACAGGACCGCAATAGACGATTGGAACTCCGGAGCAATGCCAAGCAGAACTTCGAGATCTACGATACCATTCGTGTCTCATGTTCTACGCCTCTCGCTACCATCGTAACTGATTCTATCCATCTGGGATTGAAAGAAGATACTATCTTCAAACCCCTGTCGTTCGAACTGATAGAACACCCGATGTCCTTCCAATTGGTGGCCAAACTGGAGCAAGGCAAGAAATACGAACTGCACATAGACAGTGCGGCGTTGTTCGATATATATGGTATCACCAATCGAAAGACTGACTATAACATGCAACTCAAGACGCCGGAGGATTATTCTACCTTGCGTATCAAAATCAAACCATACGAACCCTTGGCGCGCATCCAATTGCTTGACAGCAAGGACCAGGTGGTACGCGAGTTGCCGGCAGACGAAGCAGGCGCATTCTTCCGGTATCTCAAACCCGATACCTATTATCTGCGTCTCTATATTGACGAGAATGGAGATGGTCTGTGGACTACGGGTTGCTGGGACGAGCATCGCCAACCGGAACCGGTCTTCTACTTTCCGCAAAAGATTCAGACCAAGAGCAATTGGGACTTTGAGGAAGAGTGGGATGTTAATGCTGTTCCTCAGTTGGAAGCCAAACCCAAAG
>JAILDU010000058.1 GCA_024689005.1 Paludibacteraceae bacterium | reverse complement strand
ATATCAAAAAAAAGCAGTACCTTTGCAGTCGCAAAGGTTATAACAAACAATCCACAACGAAATATAAATTATTCATTGTTAATTATTCATTAACTAGCATGATTGCAGTTCCTTTTAATAAACCTCATCTGACGGGCAAAGAAGTACACTATATGTACGAAGCCGTCTATGAATGCAAACTATCCGGTAACGGTAAGTTCACCAAACGTTGTCAGCAATGGCTCGAAGAGCGATACGGTTTTCGCAAATGTCTGCTGACCAGCAGCGGAACCGATGCGCTCGAGATGTGCGCTATGCTCTGCCAACTCCAACCCGGCGATGAGGTCATCATACCGAGTTATACGTTCGTTTCTACCGCCCTCGCTTTCCTGCGCGAAGGAGCCAAAGTGGTGTTTGCCGACTCCATGAAACGCAATCCGAACCTGGATGCCGAGCAGCTCGAGTCGCTCATCACGCCGCGCACCAAGGTGATCGTGCCTGTGCACTACGCCGGCGTGGCATGCGACATGGATGCCATCATGGCTGTTGCCAACAAGCATAACCTGCTCGTCGTCGAAGATGCAGCACAAGCCATCGACGGTTTTTACAAGGGTCGTCCGTTGGGCAGCATAGGCCATTTGGCGGCATTCAGTTTCCATGAAACCAAGAACATAACCGCCGGCGGCGAAGGAGGACTGCTGGTGGTGAACGATGAGCGCTTCGTGCGTCGCGCGGAGATCATCTGGGAGAAAGGTACCAACCGCGCTGAGTTCTTCCGCGGCGAAGTGAATAAATACGGTTGGGTCGATATGGGTTCGTCCTTCCTGCCGAGCGAAGTGAATGCGGCATTCCTGTGGGCGCAATTGGAGAATCTGGATGAGATTCAGGAAAAGCGCAAACAACTGTGGTTGCGCTATTACGAATCGCTCAAACCGCTGGCCGAACAAGGCTATTTCTCGTTGCCGGACATGCCCGAGTACGCTTCGCTCAATGCGCACATGTTCTACCTGGTGATGCCGTCGCTGGAGAAACGTACGGCACTCATTGCCGGACTGCGTGAACGCGGCGTGCAGGCGGTGTTCCATTACCTGAGTCTGCACAGCTCGGAGTACTACCGCGACAAGCACGACGGCCGCGTGTTGCCTGAGTGCGACCGCTACGCCGATTGTCTGGTGCGTCTGCCGCTCTACTACGACCTGACGATAGAACAGGTAGATGAGATTTGTCAGCATATACACACTATCGAATAACAGATGTTCGATTGTCGGCAACATATACGCTATTCGTTGTCGTGGCTGTTTCTCGCGGCCTCTGTGGTCTATTCGCTGTGGTTTGTCTTTGCCGGGCTGGGCAATGTGCAAGACCCGCTCTATTGGTTGAACAAGTACCGCACGCTGGAGGGCGGCTGGATGGTAGCGGGCACCCTGCTGACGGGTGGTGCGTGGGTGCGTCTGTTCGGCGCCGAACTACTGCCGTTGCGTCTGTTGGCATGGGCTTGCGTTGCAACCGCCATTACTCTACCCTATTGTTGTCTGCTCACGCGTGACGAGAGACGCAATAATATCCATTGGCTGGCCATAACGTTCTGCCTGATGGGTTATGGTGCATTCCAAGAGTTCAGTCCCGGCACGCTGACGGTACTGCTGCTATCCGTGCTGTGGGTAGTCAGCAATCAGCAATCAGATATCAGATATCAGATATCAGCCATATTACTGGGTTTGGCGGTGGCTGTGCGTTTCCCGAATATATTGGCATTGTTGGTATTGCTACCGCTATGGCGCAAGCGCAGTCTGTGGTGCGTGCCCCTGGCGGCATTGACTGCCGGAGTCGTTTATCTATTGGGCTATTGGCTGCTGACGCCCGCTATGGCAGACGCGTCAATGAGCACGCACGGCTTAGGCAATATGGTGGCTAAGTTGTGGAACAAAGGTGCGCTATTGGCGGGTTGCATGGCCGGATGGTTCGGCGTGTGCACTCTCGGTCAGTACGCTGCACGACGACTGCCGGAGAGATGGCAACGATGGGGACTCGCTGCGTGCGGAGCAATAGCCGGTGCGCTGGTGGCGTACTACGCGTACATGGTGCCTGCGCCCAAGCAGTGGTACAATATCCACCTCACGTACATAGTGTCGGCGCTCTGCTTGGTGCTGGGCGTTTGGGCTTATGGCTCGAAGACTCATCCCTCCTCTCTCGGAGGTACCGGATGGGGCTGCCTGCTTTTGCTCGTTGCAACGATGGGAACCGACACAGCGTGGCTCAAACTCTTTCCTGTCGTGCTATGCTTGCTGCCTGTGGCGGCAGTACGATTGTCGCCTGCTATGCGCCGCTATCTGTGGCCGGTGATAGCCTGCCTGACTGCCGTGGTGATAGTGCGTTTTGTTAGCAACAGCGTGGCCAAGACTGACCTGCGCAAGGCTGACACCGTGGCAACCGTCTCGCCGTACAAGGGTATTCGTGTACGCGAGGTAGAGAACCGATGGATGGAGCATGTAGTGAAAGATTACGACAGTATTCAGCAGTCGGCAGCCGGTAGTCAGCCATTAGCCGCCATTGCCGTGGGACAACAGATGCACCGGATGCGTGCGCTGACGGGCTGTGCTCCGGCCGCATACAACGAGTTCTGGTCCAACATCTTCGACTCGGTCTATACAGCCAAGTATCGTCAGGTGATTGAGCGCGACCGACCGATAGTCTTTTGCTCCTACTCACCGCAGTTCAAGACCAAGAAGCAGTACCAAGACCGCTATAGCGCATTTGAGCAAATGCTCCGTGAAGAAGGCTACTCCGAGATAGACCGAAGCAAGTATAGATATATGATATATGTGCCGCTTTAGACAAATGACAAATTAAAACTTCGCTTTAAAATTTGCACATGTCAGAAAAAAGCAGTACTTTTGCAGTTGGATTTGAATTTATCACATGACACAGAAATACGAAGACATACTCCGTGCGTTGCAACAAGGCAACTATGCGCCGCTCTATTTCTTGTGCGGCGAGGAGCCGTATTTCATAGACCGCATATTCGAATACATAGCCGACAAGGCGCTGGACGAGGCATCGCGCGAGTTTGACCAGCAACTCTTCTACGGCCGCGACCTGCCCGGAGCAGACATATCTACGGCCATAGGAGCCGCACGCGGATTTGCCATGATGGGCGGGCGCAAAGTGGTGATAGTGCGCGAGGCGCAGGCGGTCAAGAAATGGGATGCTCTCAACGCGTATATAGACAACCTGATGCCCTCAACCGTGCTGGTGATATGCTACAACGGCAAGCCGGACAAACGTCTGGGCGTGTGGAAACGGTTGTCTGAAGACAAACAATGCGTGTGGCTGCAGAGCGACAAACTACGCGACTACCAGGTGGAGAAATGGATTGCCGCATACATAGCAGAAGTGAACAAAGAGTTGCAGACCAAGGGCGACAATGTGCAGATAGACCCTCGTGTGACTACCGTATTGGCTGATCATCTCGGTACCGACTTGTCCGCCATAGTGGGTGCGCTACGCAAACTGATAGACGGCCGTCCGCAAGGCGTACACACCATAGATGCCGCGCTGGTAGAACGCAATATAGGCATCTCCAAAGACTTCAACATTCTGGAACTACAATCGGCGTTGATACAAGGAGATGTGGTCAAAGCCAACCGTATCACGCAGTATTTCGCGGGCAGCAAAGACCATGTGATGATACGCGAAATAGCGCCGCTATACACCTTCTTCTCCAACCTGTTGATGTACGAATATATGCCGGACAAGAGCAAAGAGACGGTGGCGCGCGAACTGGGCATCAATCCGTTCTTTGTCAAGGATTATGCCGACGCATCCAGACGCTATCCCGCCGGCAAGACGTTTAGGATAATCGGTTATCTGCGCGAGATGGATGCGCGAACCAAAGGTATAGACAACTACTCGGCAACCGATGCCGACCTCTGGAAAGAGTTGATATACAAAATAATGCACTGACCTAAGGCCGGTGCATTATTGTTTCATAGTCAGTATTCAGTTATCAGCATTCAGCTGTCGGTATTCAGTATTCAGTTGTCTGTTGTCAGTATTCACAAACGGAATCTTCTTTTCCTTCATTGGTCGTTGCCATCTTTCGGTCCACGACGAAGGCGGCAGATTGCGTACGCTCCACTGAATACTATCTATCTGCAGGCGTGCTTCGTTGCTGCTCATCTGCGGCTCAAAATTCCTCAGACTCTCCGGCTTAGGCGACAACTCATCTGCATGTTCTGCCTCAAAAGCCGCTTTCTCTTCTGCCAGATCGGCCAGCACTTTCGGATAGATCTTGTCGAAGATCTGCGGATTGTTGGTATACCAGACGAGCGACGAATCGAACTGCGCCTGAGTGATGCCGTGTTTCTGCAGAATAGCGGCATAGTACCGGTTCTCCAGCGAGTCATGCCCGTATTGGTAGCCATAGACTTGCAAGATAGCGTCGGTCTTATGCAGATCCACGAGCACGCGGCGCATCTGACGCGAAGAGAGCACTCCGCGCGGACGGCAACCCTCAACGGCTATCAGCACTATAGCCAACAAGCACAGAATCAATATGTTTTGTATCCGATTCACGCTTTCTTTTCCTCTTTTCGGTCCAGCGTCTTATTCAGGTCCTTCATGTAGAAGAGGAAGATGGCCGCAACGGCGCAAGTGATGCACGAGTCGGCAAAGTTGAATACCGGGCGGAAGAAGATGACCTCGCCTGCCTGATTGTGAATCAGCGGGAAGTAGAACATATCTACCACGCGGCCGTAGAACCATCCGCAACCTTGGAACAACTTACCGTACGCTACGCAATCGATGATATTGCCCAGTGCTCCGGCGATGATAAACGCGATAGTGGCAATAAAGCCTGTACCGGCGTGTTCCTTGTGAATCAGTACATGCACGTACCATCCCAGCGCGCCGACAGCCAATAGACGGAAGAGCGTCAGAGCCAACTTGCTGAACCACTCAATACCGAACGCCATTCCGTTGTTCTCGACATAGCAGAGCCAGAACCACGAGAACACCTCCCGGCTCTCGCCCAAAGCGAAATGCGAGGCGATATACAGTTTGAGCACTTGGTCAATCGTGATAGCCAGAACGACGATGGCCACTACAAGCCAAACTTGGCTTTTACTTCTTCTATTCGATTCAATTTCTCCCATGTGAATAACTCTACTTGACGTGAATATTCGTTACCTTCTGAGTCAATAAAGGTTTTTGTTACCACTTCGTTGGTGCGTCCCATGTGTCCGTAGCGCGCGGTCTCCTCGTACATCGGTTGTGTCAGTTGGAGGTCACGTATGATAGCCGCGGGGCGCAGGTCGAACAGTTCGCCCACCTTAGCAGCAATCTCAGCATCGCTGAGGTTGACCAAGGCTGTTCCGTTGGTATTGACATAGAGCGAGACGGGTTCAGCGACACCGATGGCGTAGCTAACCTGTACAAGCGCTTCGTGAGCGATGCCGGCAGCCACGAGATGTTTGGCAATCCAACGTGCGGCATAGGCAGCCGAACGGTCCACTTTAGACGGGTCTTTGCCGGAGAAGGCACCTCCTCCGTGTGCGCCACGTCCGCCGTAAGTGTCCACAATGATCTTACGTCCAGTCAGGCCGGTGTCACCGTGAGGTCCACCGATAACGAAATTGCCTGTCGGATTGACCAGCAGTTTGGCCTTCTTGTCCTCCAGGAATGCGTGCAGCAGATGTCCGTAACGCGAGTCACGAGTGGCTACGCGAGGCAGCAGGATATCAATGATATCCTTTTTAATCAGTTCGGGAGTAACTCCCTCGTCGTGTTGCGTACTCAGCACGATGGTGTCGATACGTACGGGACGGTTCTGTTCGTCATACTCAATCGTCACTTGTGATTTGCTGTCCGGACGCAGATAAGTCATCTGTTTGCCTTCCTTGCGGATACGTGCGAGCGTATAAACCAAGGTGTGCGCCAAGTCCAACGTCAAGGGCATGTAGTTGTCGGTTTCGTCTGTGGCGTAACCGAACATCATTCCCTGGTCGCCGGCACCCTGCTCTTCTTCTTTGGCACGACTCACGCCCATGTTGATGTCTTGCGATTGTGCATGCAGGGCGGTCAGGATACCGCAACTCTCTGCTTCAAATTTGTATTCAGCTTTGGTGTAACCGATCTTGGCAATAGTCTTGCGTGCGATACGCTGTATATCCACCCAACTATTGCAGGTTACCTCGCCGGCAATAACCACCTGTCCGGTAGTACACAAGGTCTCGCAGGCAACGTGAGCGTGCGGGTCTTGGGCCAGCATATTGTCTAAGATAGCATCGGATATCTGGTCACTCACTTTGTCGGGGTGGCCTTCCGATACGGATTCGGATGTAAATAAATAGTTCATATAAAATGTATACATTAAGTTGTCTGCCACATCAGTGGACAAACAAAAAACCACAAGCGACTGTTTGGTCTTGTGGCACAAGTTTTAGCATTTTTTAACGAGGTTGCAAGCAGTCAAATCCATCCTCCTATAATAATGTTTAATCTAAAAATCGCTGCAAAGGTACTGCTTTTTTTTGACATGAGCAAATACAATTGTATTTTTTTTAGTTTTTGTCACTCTTTCGTTCCATTTGGGCTGCCGAAAACAGGGTATTTGTATCTTTGAGGGTGGCGCAAGAGCGGCTTAAGAGTCGCTTAAGAGCCGCTATATAACCTAGGTATAACCTAGGTATCACCTAGGTATCTCCTAGGTATCTCTCGTAATCGACAGTCAACTGTCGGTCACTTATTATTGTGCGCTGCCTATATGGGCACGGCGTGAATGGTCTTCGGCAGGAATGAACTCGGTTCCACCCTCGCGGTTGGTCAACACTGCCTGAACAGTCATCTGTTTGCCGTCCCGCAAGAGAGTGACAGTAACCACATCGCCCGGACGATGACGACCAATCTGTTCCTGCAGGTCGGTACCTGTTTTAATGGCATTCTCGTCGATACGGGTAATCACATCGCCCGAACGTATTCCGGCCTTCATCGCCGCTCCGTCCTCCACCACATATTCCACGTAAGCGCCTTGCAGCGTTGAGAGATTCTTCTCTTTCTGCAATTGGGATGTTATCTCACGCATTTGAACGCCGAGGATGGCGCGTTGCACAGTGCCGTACTGACGGATATCGCTGACAACTTTTTGTACGATACTCGTCGGGACCGCAAAACTATATCCCGAATACGAGCCTGTCTGCGAGGCGATGGCAGTGTTGATACCCACCAGTTCGCCGCGCGTATTGACCAGCGCCCCACCTGAGTTACCGGGATTGACCGCCGCGTCTGTCTGGATGAACGACTCGATCTTCATGTCCGCATCCAGGATATTGATATTCCGTGCTTTAGCCGACACTATGCCGGCAGTGACTGTAGAGGTCAGGTTGAACGGATTGCCGACCGCCAGTACCCATTCGCCGACACGCAGGTCGTCGGAGTTGCCCATGAGGACAACCGGCAGACCGCTCTCTTCAATCTTGAGCAGCGCAATGTCAGTCGTCGGGTCAGTTCCCACCAGCGTTGCCGTATATTCGCGTTTGTCGTTGAGCACGACCTGAATCTGCTGTGCATGGTCAATAACATGGTTGTTGGTCACGATATAACCGTCCTCGGAGATGATGACACCTGAGCCGGACGCTTGTTGAGCGGGCATCTCACGCTGTCTGCCGGGATGGCCAAAGAAGAACTCGAAGAGAGGATCCCGCATCGCTGGAGAAGACTGATTGCGGTACATCGTTTTGACATGCACAACGGCGTTGACGGACAACTCCGCTGCGTTGGTAAAGTCTGTTTCGCCAGCCTGCGGAAGAGAAGCAAAACGTCCATAGGCGGCAGGCAAGGAGTCGTGGCGACTGAACGAATCGGACCACAGGCCGGAGGTGTTCTCATAGCGAAGCACAACAACCGTGGTTGCGGCACTGACAGCAGCTACTACTGCCAATGTGCCGATAGATTTTAATATGCTATTCATAGTTTCTTTATTTTTTAGATTACAAACAACGTATTACAAACTTCGTGCCAGAATTGTCATCTATGCAACATGTTTGCCATTAAGGCATAAAAAACCGGCCCACAGTCAAGTGAGCCGGCTAAGGAACTGCCTTGCGGCATTAAAGTTTTGAGCCTTCGCTCTCTCGGAAAACTGAAATTTTCGAGGGACCAATTAACGGACTAAACGTCCATCGACAGTATAGGTCTTATCATTGAGGATGATATAGAGTTGTCCGTTGCGGATAACCTTGGCAGATTGTACGTTTTCAGCTTGTACATTCTCTACGCTTGTGGTAACTTGTGCTTGTGCGGTAACCCGCTGCGGGCAAAAAGACTGCACTCGGTATCCGGGCAGATCTCTCCACATTCCACCTCAATAGTGGCATGACTGATTCCGTATTGACTAAGAACGGCTTTGATGTGTTGGCGCACCTGGTAAGATGTCTCGGCCTCATCCACAGCCACATGGGCTGTCAGCGCATTTTCGGTCGTACTCATTGCCCAGACATGTACATGGTGGACATCTTCGACGTGCGGAGTGCGTCGGATATCCTCGATAACACGCTCAATCTCTATACCTTCCGGCACGCCGTCCATAGCCAATCTGAGGCTATCGTAGAGCAAGTTCCATGTACCGACAAGTATGACTAAGGCAATTACGATTCCTACAATCGGGTCAATCATGGTCCAACCGGTATAGTGTATCAGAATACCGCTTATGACCACGCCGATAGAAACCAAGGTGTCGGAGGCCATATGCAGAAAGGCTCCGCGAATATTGATATCCGTTTTCTGACCGCGCATCAGCAACAGAGTGGTCAGTCCATTGACGAGAATGCCCACTCCGGCCGTCCAAGACACAGCCACTCCGTCCACAGCGGAAGGCTCGGACAATTTATGAACACTCTCGACAATAATCGCTCCGACCGCTACAAGCAGGAGGATGGCATTAGCCAGCGAAACCAGGATAGTTCCTTTCTTGTACCCGTAAGTGAAGTGTTTATTACTGTGAAGGTGCAGCAGATGTAGTCCAACAACAACCAATAACAGAGAAAACACGTCGCTGAGATTGTGTCCCGCGTCGCTGAGCAGGGAGAGGCTGTTGGAAAAACAGCCCACTCCTGCTTCTATGGCAACGAAAAGAAGATTGAGTACGATGGACACCCATAGAATGGTTCGCATTCCATGAGTATCCGTCGGTATCGAATGATGATGGTGATGTTCGTGACTCATATTGTTTGGGTATTATAACTGCCACTTGAGTGCGCCTTGCTGGAGTTCCTGCATTCGGCGGTAGAATCCTCCTGAAGCATTGAGTTCCTTTGGAGAACCGCATTCGGATACCTTACCGTTCTCCAGAACCACAATCTTGTCGGCTCCGGCAACGGTGCGCATTCGGTGGGCAATGATGATGACTGTTTTGTCTTTGA
>JAILDU010000050.1 GCA_024689005.1 Paludibacteraceae bacterium | reverse complement strand
ATCAGTTGTTCAGCCCAATCCTGTGCCTCTGTTCCGCCGGCTCCGGCTACGATCTTCAGTACCGCAGGCATTTGGTCCTCCTCGTGCGACAGCATATTCTTCATCTCCAGGTCTTCCACCTCTGCCAGCGCGTGGGCATATGCCGCATCCACTTCTTCTTCGGTAACTAATTCTTCCTTGTAGTACTCAAAGGCCAACGCCAACTCTTCTACTGCGGCGCGCACACCTTCGTAGCCTTCTATCCATCGTTTGATACCTTTCACCTTACGCATCTGAGCCTCTGCGGCCTTGGCGTCGTCCCAAAATCCGGGAGCCTGAGTGTGCAATTCTTCTTCCTCCAGTTGGATTCGTTTCTCGTCAATTTGCAGGTACGCTTTCAATTTGTCTGCACGTCCTTGCACGTCTTTTAATTGTTCTATTGTTATCATAAGTCTATTATATGCCAATCTAAAATCGGGCGCAAAGGTACTACACTAGGTTGTCCCGTTGAAGCGGGAAAACCGCTACAGAAAAAAGGTAGTCACTTTTTGCGGGTGCAAAATTACTGCTTTTTTTTGAAATATACAAATATATGAAGATTTTTCTTTCTATCGTCTCGATAACGTCCCGATTTTTTATTTAGGACGTGCCGATAAGCTGAAAGCGTACTTGCAGATTGACGAGAAACGTATCCAATTGGAAGAGGAGGAGTTGCACACTCAGGCTCCCGGATTTTGGGACGACGCCAAGGCGGCAGAGGCTCAGATGCGCAAAGTGAAAGGGATTAAGCGCTGGATAGAAGGCTACGAAGGTGTGCGCGCCGCAGTGGAAGAGTTGGCTCTGGCCTTTGAGTACTACAAAGAGGAACTGGTGACCGAAGAAGAAGTGGATGCTGCATATGCCCACGCGCTGGCAGAGGTGGAAGATCTGGAGATGAAGAACATGCTGAGTCATGAAGAAGACCAGATGCCTGCTGTGCTGAAGATTGTAGCCGGCGCCGGCGGAACAGAGGCACAGGATTGGGCAGAACAACTGATGCGCATGTATCAGCGTTATTGCGAGAAGCATGATTACACCGTGACGATTGCCAACCTGCAGGAAGGTGATGAAGCGGGAATCAAGACCGTAACGTTCAATATAGAGGGCGATATGGCTTACGGATATCTGAAGAGCGAGAACGGTGTGCACCGTTTGGTTCGCGTGAGTCCATACAACGCTCAAGGAAAGCGAATGACGAGTTTTGCATCGGTGTTCGTAGTTCCGCTGATTGACGATACGATTGAGGTGGAGGTTAATCCTGCCGGACTGAGTTGGGATACCTTCCGCAGTTCGGGTGCCGGCGGACAGAACGTGAACAAGGTGGAATCGGGTGTGCGTCTGCACTATAAGTTTGTGAACCCGCTGACCAACCAGCCGGACGAGATAGTGATAGAGAACACGGAGACGCGTGACCAGCCGAAGAACCGCGAGAATGCGTTACGCCACTTGCGTTCGCAACTATACGAACTGGAGTTGGAGAAAAGACGTCAAGCGCAAGCTAAAGTGGAGGCCGGCAAGAAGAAGATAGAGTGGGGAAGTCAGATACGCTCTTATGTCTTTGACGACCGCCGAGTGAAAGACCACCGCACGAACTACCAAACCAGCAATGTGAATGCGGTGATGGACGGCGATATAGATGCGTTCATCAAAGCCTATCTGATGGAATTTCCGGAATAATGAAGATCGGCTTTGCCAGAAAGAGTAAAAACCGCGGCAAGGCCGCAAAAATAAAGATTAAAAAGAAATATGAAGAAATTATTATTTATCCTGGCGCTATGTGCGCTTTGTGTCTCAGTAAATGCGGATTCTTATCATGACGCCATGATCAAATATATGCAAGTGGACAACTGTATGGACCGCGAGCAGTATGAGAAACGAATCAAGCCGATGATCGCACGTCTATATCCTGAATCGGATACTGTGATGGCCACTATCATGGAGGAATATATCGCCTCTCAGATGATGGACGATATGGTCAACCTGTTTGAACCAGCTTTTCGCAATCATGTGACGGAAGAGGATTTGCACGAACTGATAGTTATTTGTTCGGATCCGCGATACAAAGAAATAGAGAAGCGATCGAGCAATATAACGGAAAATATCTATACAGCAGAGGAATACATAGAGTTTGCCAAGCGTTTACAGGTTGTGATGGCGGCAATCGCTAATGACCAGAAAGTGCCGAACGACAAAATCAAAACGGATGTGCCGAAGAAGTATGCAAAGACCTTTATGCAATACTACAAAGAGTCCAAACTGGAGGAAACAATGACGGCAGCCTTCCAGTCTGTAGGAAATGTGCTGGCAGAGGCACTGCGCAAGGAAGGCAAAAGTGATGTGGAGAAGAAAGTAGAGACGGCGATGAACTACGCTAACACCAATTTGCCGATGATTATGATGTCTCTCTACTACAAAAGCGAAATCACGAAAGAAGACTTGCAATACCTGACAGCCGTGTCCTCCAAGCCGTCGTCCGTTCATGCCATGGAGGCTGTACAAGAATTGTTCGCTGACCCTATACAGATGAGTGCGGGTCTGTTGGGAAAACTGGCAAACTGGATGGATGCTCATCATCCGGATTATGCGACTAATCTGCACAATGCGGTAAATGAATTGGAAAAATTACAGCAATAAGAGTATATAATTATGAAAAGAATATTTTTTGTTGCGGCAGTAATGCTCATGGCCGGAAGTCAATGGCTGATGGCACAAACAGATAGTACAGAAGTTAAGAAGGATAGTGTAGAAGAAGGTTGGCATTTCACTACTATTGATAGTGTGGCAATTACTCCCGTGAAGGATCAACACCGCAGCGGAACATGCTGGGCATTCTCGACTATAGGTTTTCTGGAGTCGGAGTTGCTGCGCATGGGCAAGGGAGTATATGACTTCAGCGAGATGTTCGTAGTCAGCAAGACGATGCTGGACCGCGCAACTTATTGTGTGCGTCTGTACAACGAGCCGAGGTTTGCGCCGGGCGGTAGTGCTTATGACGTAATCTATTGTATGCAGCATTACGGTTTGGTTCCGCAAGAGGCAATGCCGGGAATACGTTACGGCTGGACTGCAGCAGATACACTGCCGGTACATGGCGAGTTGGATGCTGTGGCAAGCGGTTACCTGAAAGGACTGAAGGGATTGAAGAAACTGAGCCCAGTATGGCGCGAGGGCTTGCAGGCTGTGTATGACACCTATTTGGGTAAGTGTCCGGAGGAGTTTGAGTATAAAGGTAAGAAATATACTCCTCAATCGTTCGTGAAGAGTCTGGGACTGAATGCGGATGACTACGTGTCAATAACCAGTTATACACATCATCCTTTCTATGAGCGTTTCGCGTTGGAAGTGCCGGACAACTGGCGCATGGATCAGATGTATAACGTACCGATGGAGGATCTGATGCGTATCATAGACAATGCTTTGGCTAACGGCTATACATTGGCGTGGGGAGCAGATGTGAGTGAGATTGGTTTTACGCGCAAAGGTGTTGGTGTAGTGCCCGATGCAGACAAAGGCGCAGATTTGACAGGCAGCGATATGGCTCATTGGCTGGGCTTGAGCAAAGACAAGCAGAAGGAAGAGTTGACCAAGAAACCTCTGCCGGAAAAGACGATCACTCAGCAGATGCGTCAGGACGCTTATGACAACTGGGAGACAACGGACGATCATGGAATGCAAATCTTCGGTACCGCCAAGGACCAGAACGGCAAACGCTACTATATGATAAAGAACTCGTGGGGAACGCAACGTTCTGATTACAAGGGTATATGGTATATAAGTGAGGCCTTCATGCAATACAAGACCAACGATATATTGGTACACAAAGATGCGCTACCTAAAGATATAAAGAAGAAGTTAGGCATCAAATAATCGGGTTCTATAGTGTCGGTTGCAGAAGGAATATATAAGGATCGCGGGAGTAAGTTCTTAGGTTTCGCAGAGCCTATCAATGACGAAGACGAAGCCAAAGCTCGTGTGGCGTGGTATAAGAAAAAGTACCATGATGCGCGTCATGTATGCTATGCTTATCGTCTGGGCGCTAATCTATGGCGCACGAAGGATGACGGCGAGCCGCATGGTACAGCAGGTGCGCCCATATTACGTTCGATAGATGCCCGTGGTTTTGACAATATATTGGTAGTGGTGGTTCGTTATTTCGGCGGCACACTATTAGGCACAGGCGGTCTGATGGTTGCGTATCGAGAAGCGAGTAAAGCAGCGCTGGATAATTATGTAAAAGAGTGACAAATGGACAGATTCAGAGACATACGTGCTTACCGGGTGGGATGGTTGTTGACTGTTCTGGATTGGCTGTTTGCCTTTCCTTTGCTGTGGATATGGTCAAAACGTACCACTAACGGTATTCGCTTGGATTATTTGGGAGACCGTAAGCAGATAGAAGCAGATATTAAGCATGGCGCATTCTTCATGACTAACCATCGTGATATCGTGTTGGACTCTGCATGGTTGTCCTTGCTGCTACGTTGTCGCTATTTCATCCGTCCGTTCATAGGAATCGGCAATAATCTGTTTGCGTACAAGTGGATAGAGGTATTGGTTCGGTTCAATCGTTGTTTTGTGGTTAAGCGAGGCGCAGGAGCACACGCACAGTTGGAGAATGCGAGAGTGTTGAGTGCGTATATACGTCACTTGCGCAATCAAGGTAAGTCCATCTGGCTGGCTCAGCGTGAGGGACGCGCCAAGGACAGTAATGACGTGACGCAGCCCAGCGTACTGCACATGCTGACGTTAGGAGAAAAAGATTTGTTTGAAAACGTTAAGACGTTGAATATATGTCCGGTAAGTATTACGTATGAGTATGATCCGTGCGATTACCTCAAAGCTCGTGAAATGCAACTCAAGCGTGATAATCCGCGTTGGCGCAAACGAGCCAAAGATGATGTGGAGTCGATGGTGACGGGCATCAAAGGGTGGAAAGGACGCGTAGTGTATCGCTTGACACCAAGTATCAATCCGGAGATCGATCAAATGTTGACAGAGCACCCAGAATATGCTCAACAGTCGGAACACGAACAATTGCAACATGTGTGTGATATTATAGACCGTCATATACATTGCGGCTATGAGATATACGAACGCGGAGCAGATTTTGATGCGTATATAGAGAGCCGTTTGGCTAAGATTGATATGGAGGGTAAGGACGAAGCATTCTTGCGCGACAAACTATATGAGATGTACCGCAATCCAGAAATTAACCATCGGAAAGCATTAGCAAAAGACAATTAACAAAAGATATGAAACGAGCAATTTTTCCCGGATCGTTTGATCCATTCACATTAGGCCACTACGACATAGTAAAACGTGGTCTGCAGTTGTTCGACGAGATAATCATCGGCATCGGTCGTAATAGTACCAAGAAAGAGACATTTCCTATTCGTGAACGCGAAGAGGCTATTCGTAAGATATTTAAAGACGAACCACGCGTACAAGTGGCTATATACGATTGTCTGACTGTTGATTTCGCGCGCGACAACAATGCTGAGTTCATTCTGCGCGGTGTGCGCTGTGTCGAAGATTTTGAGTACGAGCGCAATATGGCAGAGGCCAACAAGCAGTTGGCAGACATAGAGACCATCATTCTTTATACACGACCCGAGTATGCACATATATCTTCTACCTTGGTTCGTGACTTGTATGCCTATGGCAAGGATGTGAGCGCATTTGTGCCTAATCATCTGCGATAAACGGAGAAAAGAACAATTGATAATTATGCGAAAGTATATCCTGATAGCAATCGCTCTTCTGCTCCCATGGACCGCGGAAGCGCAGAAACGTCAAAGCACGTCGCGTGCAGACGAGTGCATTACGATCTTTAATGATGTAGTGCGCCAAGTGGATGTCAACTATGTTGATACGCTCAACTATGAGAATCTGACAGAGACGGCCATCAATGCCATGCTCAAAAAGATAGATCCCTATACGGTGTATTATCCCAAGAAGAACGATCGTGATTTAAGGATGATGACTACCGGTAAATACGGAGGAATAGGTAGCATAATCCAGCAACGCAAACTGAAAGAAGGTAGCGATGAGATGGGGACCTATATAGTCAATCCGTATGAGGGTAAGCCCGCTCAACGTGCCGGCCTGCAAGCCGGAGACAGACTGCTCATGGTGGATGGAGTCAGTACAAAAGGGCAGAGTGTCAGTGAAGTGAGCAACAACTTGCGCGGGGTGCCCGGAACAACGGTTGTACTCAAGATCCAACGTGAAGGGGTCAGCAAACCCTTCAATGTCGAGATTGTGCGTGAAGATATACACATGGATCCTGTCAACTATGCAGCGGTCTTCACGGCAGATAGCCTATCCGAACCGGTGGGCTATATTGCTTTTGGAGAATTTACAGAGAACTCCGCACAGTATTTTTCCAATACGCTGGATGACCTATATTATAATAAAGGAGCACGTCGATTGATAATAGACCTGCGCAATAACGGTGGAGGTATAGTGGATGAGGCATTGCAGATGGTCAATCTGTTTGTGGAGCAAGGTCAAGTAGTGGTGGAAACACGCGGCAAAAACAGCAATAGTTATCGTACTTTCCGTACACGCAATAATCCCCGATACAAGGACATGCCGTTAGTGGTGTTGGTCAACAAGAATTCAGCGTCTGCCAGTGAGATAGTTGCAGGAGCCCTGCAAGATATGAAACGCGCAACACTAATCGGGCAACGCACGTTTGGAAAAGGTTTGGTCCAAAATGTCCGCCCAATCGCATATGGCGGACATCTCAAGGTGACCACCAGCAAGTATTATTTGCCGTCCGGACGATGCATTCAGGCTATCGATTATAGTGAACGTCAGAAAGGACATGAACTTAAAAAAGATACGGCAGGCGGCATTCTGCCGGACATCGTCATGAGTGACTCAGGAAAAGTGGATATCTGCTATACCCTCTATATCAATAATTATTTCTTTGATTATGCTACGCGTTATCATCGTTTGCACGACAGTATTGCCAACCCGCAATCGTTTACGCTGTCAGATGCTGATATCGAGGATTTCTGCACTTATCTGGATGAGCGTAATTTCAAGTATGAGACAGAGACAAGCAAATTCTTTGACGACATGCTCAAGATGGCGCGTCACGAGGATATAGACAGCGCAACCCTAAAGAAACTGGAGGATTTTGCCCCAATACTCAAGCCTGATTTTCGCGATGCTATACGTCGCAACAGCAGTGAAGTCAAAGAGATGGTTGGTAACGAGATTGTACTGCGTTATTATTATCAACGTGGTCAGGCAGCATATCAACTCCGTTTTGATGAAGAGTTTCGTCGCGCCTTGAAAGAACTAAAATAGAATTTTGTCACATTTTTTTACAAAAAACTTGCACATGTCAAAAAAAAGTACTATCTTTGCAGTCGAAAAGAAAACAATAGTTCTTTCCAATTAGCAGTAAACTTAGTATTAACCCCTTAAATCACAAGCGTTATGACACTCACTATCAATGCTGTTAACTTTGAGACAGCAAAACCATTGGAGGATTTCATCGAGAAAAAAATGAATCGTTTTGAACGTCACCTTAATCCGGACGACAAAGTGGATATCCGTATGTCGGTGGTAAAACCGCAAACTAACCAAAACAAAGAAGTTAAGATTCGTATAGGCAGCCTTTTCGCTGAGAAAGTATGTGACACGTTTGAGGAAGGTATCGACACTTGTCTCAGTGCGTTGGAAGGCCAGCTGGAACGTCGCAAGAACGCATAAATGACGCGAAGATAACTTACAAGTTAAGGGCGCAACTATGAGAGTTGCGCCTTTTTGTTGTACTAAACGAAAGGTTATGAAAGTGTGTATAACATATAGAATGAATGAGTTAATATTTGTTTTGGTTCTGTCATGAAAAATCGATATGCATTATTTGGCTATGTTATGTTTTTTGGCTACCTTTGCAACACTTTATGAAGTGCCAAACGGGCACACAATCTTTTTCATTTAACTATTTAAACACAACCCAAAAACAAACATCTACAATGAAGAAATTGTATTTATTTCTCTTGGCTCTCGGAGCCGGCATGACCAGTTTGGTCATGGCAAGTTCACCTCAACTTACCTACAACGGGCAGCTTCTTCCTTGGAACACCGAATTCAATCGTACTATGCTTGGCTATGTAAACAAAGATGCTGTGCTGAAGGAAATTTCAGGTATTGCGTGCTCACGTGTCACACCGGGTTACATTTGGATGCAAAGCGACAATTATCCCAAAAACATCGTTGCTACGAATGATTCAGCTACAGAAAGAAGAGTATTGATTGCATTCCCGAACAAGATTCGCAACGACTGGGAAGATATGTGCGGAGGTGTTTACAATGGCAAGAACTATCTTTTCATCGGAGCCTTTGGCGACAACAATGCATCCAAAGGAAACTATAAAATCATTTTCTTCGAGGAGCCGGCTATTCCTAATAAGAAGGCAACAATCAACATCACTCCGGACAGCATTTGCTTCCAATACCCGAACGGCACAAAGCACAATGCAGAAGCTATGATGTATGACAACCAAGAGCAGATGATTTACATCATCTCCAAGGTTTATTACGATGTATGCCAAGTGTTCCGTCTGCCAATGAGCCTCAATTACGGCACCGAATTGCAGACTTTGGAATATGTGTGCGACCTCGGCCGCAAATCCGATATCGGTATAGGTCAGGTTAATCAAGAGGATGGCACCTTTATTAATAAGGCCTACAAAGGTTTCCACCTCGTTACCGGCGCAGACATTTCGCCGGACGGCAACTATGTGCTCATCAAGAACCACAATAATACTGCCGCAGACCAAGACGAAGAATATTCGTGGACACTCATGTGGAAGCGCCAAGGCAATGAGAGTCTGAGCGAGACACTCAAACGTCAACCCGAAGCCATCGGTTGCTATGAGCAAGAGTGGCAGGGCGAAGCTATATGCTGGTTGGATAGCACTACGTTCTATACTGTTAGCGATGATGACGGCCAACCGCCTATGTACAAGTACGTCCGCACAATGCAACAAGGCGGTAGCGGAAACGGAAACGGTAATGGCGAGAATCCGGACCCGAACGTCAATCCGACAGAGAAGAGTTTTGTAATTAATGGTAATTTCGATGATTGGTCAGACATGAGCGGTATAGCACATTCTACGGCTACTACAAATACGAATAATCTGTACGATATGCGTTGGTATGCTGACGAGATGGATGTCTATTTTTACATTGAGTTCAGTGACTCGGTGGAGCATGCAAATATCATGCTGAGCACAGATGAAGATGCTACGACCGGCCATGATGCATGGATGTGGAATAATGCAGGTGTTGACTACATGTTCGAGGAAGGCAATATAGCCAACCATTTTGCGAGTATAGGTCTCGATGCCTTCAATAATACAATGCCGCAGGATTCCTGGGAAGAAGAATCATGGATTAGTGCCGGTGTAAGTGGAAATATCATTTCCTGCAATATCATGACTTTGGAAAATGGTCATAAAGCCTTTGAGGGCAAGTTCTCTATAAGCATGATACCAGCCGATATAGTTAAACTCCGTGTCGGCGTTTTCAGCAGTAATTATGATTGGAAAGATAACGGCAATCTGCCAGAAAGCGGTCCCATGCTTGAAGTTCCTATCTATAGAACTCCAACAGCAGTTTCTTCTATGATGAAATCAGCAGAAAGTGACGCGCGCAAATGCATAAAAGACGGTCAATTGCTGATCATGAGAAATGGCAAAGTATACAATGTACAAGGAGTTGAGATAAAGTAACAGAACTGAGTTCCTTATAACAAAATCACCGGCAATATTGTCGGTGATTTTGTTTACTTATGTATATAAAGAACAATCACTCTCCTTTTTTGTAAGTCCATCGAGCAACATAGTACACTTCGTTATCCTGATTGCTCATGGATACGTGTCGGCCGGCACTATATGTAAAACTACAACTGTCACTCAAACCTAATTGCTCCAACTCTTCGCGAGAGAATGTATTAGTTATCTCGCGGAATTTCTCAGTGGCCTTCAAGTCACAATCAAAGCGCTCTTGGCCTGTAAATGTCACATAACCAAGCGGAGCTTTCTTGTCTTTTAGATATTTCTCTACTAATGCCTCATCGGAGGAAGAGAAATGTGATGAACTGATAGCGAACATATAGGACTGCGTAATAGTTATCGTTTCTTCACACGCAGCGACTAACAGTGCTATCATACACCCCAAGATCGCTATTGATAATTTTCGAAATCTCATATTAGCGTCATTTAATTTATTTCTTTATGCTTATGTCTTGGATATAAGAGCGGATGGAATTCTGCAGGTTAGGAATGATGTTTGCATCCTGTTGTCGCAATAGCGAACCGCCTTTACCAATTTTAGATGTTGCACTCTGGTATCTGGATTTGACTAACTTAAAGTGTATGTGGTCGAAATCCGTTCCAAAGATATCCAAGCCCAATATGATAGGCTTGAATACGGATAAGTGATAATTGAAACTTCCATCCAGATTTTGCTTACCGCCAACGCCCACACGATATTTGTCCATGGCGAGCATGAACGGGAATATTTCCACTTCATTGTTCTTAACCAATATCTCAACGCTCAAACTATCTATTACGTTGCGAGTCTTTTTGGAGAACATGAGCATCTTGGCTATTTCAGAGAAAGTCTCACCATCCATCAATACGAGATTTTGTCCGCGTAGCCAAACTCCGGCATTCACAGATGGAAGATCAATTGACAAATCGTTCTTGAGTCTCAGTTGAGCAGCCAATTCGCTTGCAACGGAGCCATCGAAAGAACGCAACATCGGCATTATTGAATCTATTTCCGGCAGTGCGCTTAGCAATTCGCCCACTTGTACACTATCCATGCGCAATACTGCAGCAGTAATGGCTTCGGTGGTGTCGCGACAAGTATAGCGAAAACTCATTTCCATCTTACCCACCTTGGTAGAAGTGGACATGTTGGTCACGGACAGAGTTCTGTCCTGCAGGCGCACATCGCCGTTAAACTGATGCAGACGCATTGCTGAGAATATAATCGTATCTACCGATGCGTGGAAGGTTAGGTTTAGGTTTGCAGGCAGAATAAACAGCTGATTATTAAGCGAATCTGTTATTAGCGAGTCTGCTGTTTGTTCTTCGACCATGAGTGTATCTGCCAGCATGTTCATGTTCTCAGATGCCGTTGTAGAATTGTGTACTTCAGTCTTACGTTGTTGCTCGTTTAGTGCGTTAGCCAGTTGGTTGAGATCCAATCGGCGTGATCGGAGTGTCAGGTTGGCATCGAGTGTCTTGCCGCGCAGCAAGTAGCGACGCAGGTGTTGTACTTCGCCTTTTAGAGAGATACCCGATCGTCCGACACGCAGGCGAAAACTATTGAGACGTACAGTATCGTCGTTGAGTGTCAGATCCATGCGCGATACCGTGGGACGCAACTTGTCGCCTTTTTGGCGAACGCTCATACGACGCACATAAACTTTGCCGGTTGAGCGGAATCGCTTAATGAAACTCTCCATAGGCAGACTGTCGTTTGCCACACGATTAGCCAATCGCAATAGCGAATCCAATGCCATCGGTTGATGTTCGCTTTCCGGAATAGGAATGCGTTCTTTGGTTTCTCTGTTGAAACGGAATTTGCGATAGCGTGGGGTAGTGCTCAAGTTTACACGCACGGAATCCATTATCGTTCCAATGCGGGGTGTTGCTACAAATACCGAGTCCATAGACAGTCGTGCTGTCGTAGTGGGAACGAATCGCGCTTCCTTGTCCGGGTGCATACCTGCCGAAACGCGCAGTTTCTTTGCCCATAGATGTATGGTGTCGTTATGTTGTGCCTTTACGCCTTGCAGCGAGAATGAAGCATGCAAAACAGGTGGTTTGTTATCATTCAGATCATCTGCATACACATGCATCATTGTGCGATCAACGGATGCATTTGTTGTGCGGCGATGCTTGATTGTCATCTGGCGGAAGGCAACCTGCATATTCAGTAGCGCTGTGTCCATTCGTCCGGTGCGACGCGACAGGCGTGCCATGTTGGTCTTCAGTTCCGCGCGCAACGAGTCCACCGAGAAACGTAAACGCGCCTTTGGAACGGCAAGAAAGACACCATCACCGCGCACAGTTGATGACGAGTGTATATCGTAGATGCGTTGTTTCAATAGATCGTCCAGATAGAAATAGGTGGAAACGTCAGCCTGTACGCTTCCTCGAGCGCGCACCAGACTATCTATGCCCGCCAATTGGATCAACTCCTTGAGGTGGAGGTCGGACTGCAAATCCAGTTGCAGCCACTCGCGTTTTTTGCGGTAACATGCCTGTCCGTGCGCGTTCAACCATGACTTACCGCTTTTGAACTTCAGCGTGTCAATACGCACAAACGATGAATCCTTTAGCAATTGGTTGTAGCGTGCTTCTGCGCGTAACGTCAGGTTGTCCAAGTGTGCAGATATATTCGGATTGCCGCCACGCAGATGGTCCACTACCAGATAGGCATGCAAATCCGGTATACGTCCTTCTGTATAATAGCCGCGTGCTGTAGCGTCCGCGCATATTGTTCCTTTGAGCACGTTTTGTTTGATGGTCTTCTCGCGTATTGCTTTGGGCATCAATGCCAATATCCGCTCTATATGTGGAATAGCCAAATGTGCCTGTATGTCCAACGAGTCGGATACATAGCCTTGGGCCTGTATATGCGCATCTTCGCAGCGAAGTCCCGCGTCTACATAGGCCGACAGCGCGCTATCCGCATACAATCCGTTTGTTGCAACATAGATGCTATCTGCTGTTACCGGGCGTAGATCCAATGAATCTATAGCCATGCATATCGTTCCATCTGTCAACCGCACTTGTTCCCAATCAATCTTCATCGGAGCGGAAGTTGTGGTGTCTGTCTCCTCGTTAGGAATCAGAATATCGTAGTTGGCGGTCGAGTCGTATTGGGTCAGGTAAATCTGCGGGCGACTCACCAGTACAGAACGTATATCCACATGATTGTCAAGTAGTCCCAACGGACGAATACGCACACGAATGGTGTCTGCTGCAAACAAGGTGTCCGAGTGCGGGAATGGTTGGTATTTGCCGGCCAGGTTGATCGAATCGGGAACATCCACACGCACTATCGGGTGCATTAGTTCCACTTCTACATCCGGATAAGTAGAGAAGATGCTTAAGTTCATCTTCTCAACCTGCACATCGGCGCGCACAAACTGCGGAACAAAATGCGCTAATAGTGCATTTGTCACCTTCGGCTTGCTGACTACTGTCAAACTGACAGAAATCACCAGACCCAGTACAAATGCAATTGCCGCAGTAATGAATAGTGGCTTAATATATCTTCTTTTGTTTTTCTTGCTCTCCTTCATTGTCTTAGGCCGTTTGATGAAGCCTTGTCTGTCATCTTTATTCCCAAGGCATCACCAACTCATTTTCTTCCTCTATCGGCTCCGAACCGGGCTTGTATATTGCTTTAATCGTGTCGCATACACCTCTCGGGTTTCTCAACAATGGTCTGGTTGAATAGAAACACTCGCCCGTTATTTCCGGTATAGTGCGGTTGAGACGCATTTGCCGGCCTATTTCGTTGCCGCGTCCCCAAGCCGATTTGCAGTTTGCGCCCTCCAGTCTGTATGGAGCCATTCCCACATAGAGTTTGCACGATGTTCCGCGCACCTCGTCTGCCCACCAGTGTGCCAGCACTTCATAGTCGGCGGCACTCTTGCCAATCTCCCAATATAGTTGCGGCAATACGTAGTCTATCCAACCTTCTTTGATCCACAGGCGAATATCTGCGTACAGGTCGTCGTAATTGGTTATGCCGGCTCTCGTTCGGCTGCCCGTCGGATCCACATTCGCGTTACGCCAAACACCAAACGGAGAAATACCGAATTCTACATCGTCGCGACATTCGTGTATCACCTCGCTGATGGCCTGAATAGCCAGATTGACATTGTCTCTGCGCCACTCGCGTATGTCTGTAAATCCGCGCGGATGACGCTCGAAGGTTGGTGTGTCCGGCAGCGGTTTGTTGCCCGATGGATACGGATAGAAATAGTCGTCCATATGAATGGCCTCTATGTCATAGCGTTGCACGATGTCTTGCACAATAGTGCATATCCACTCGCGTGTCACTTCCAGTCCCGGATCAAAATACCACTGGTTGGCATATTGCCAAAACCATCCGGGGTTACGCCGCATGATATGGTTGGGCGCCAGGTCTGCTATATCATTCTTGGCCAGATTGACGCGATACGGATTGAGCCACACGTGCACTTCCATTCCTCTTGCGTGAGCCTGATCGATCACCCATTCCAACGGATCCCACGGCTTTTGTTCGTCTTCGCCGTCAGCCGTCTTTCCCCAACTGCCTTGTTTGCCTGTCAGCCAATGAGATATAGGCTCCAACTCGCTGTTGTAGAGCGCATCTGCGGTCGGGCGAACCTGAAAGATGATGGCATTTATTCCTATGGATTGCAGCGAATCCAGCAGAAACAGCATTTCTTCCTGTTGCATATCCGTATTACCCACAGCCCCGGATGTCGGCCAGTCGATGTTAGCCACAGTCGCTATCCACGCTCCGCGAAACGATATGCTGTCTGCGGATTGGTCTGAATGCTCTGCTGCCTGTGCAAACAGGCTGATGTGTGCTACACTCAATAGTAATATGAATATGATTCTTTTTATCATTCTCTCTTTCCTATAAACTTCGATTTGCCTTTGATGTGCCTTCGACTCAACTTCGACTCAACTTCGAGTCGCTGTCGAGACAATCCTAGACAATACTCGAGACGTTGCCGAGATCTTATCGGGGTTTTATCGGGGTTTTATCGGGGTTTGCTTATATCTCTATTCTACGTTTCCGTTCTCTACGTGGAAGATTTTCGTATCCGTGTTTGGCTTCAGTATGTCCGTTAAGTGCTGACGGTCGGTGTCGGTAATAAATATTTGTCCGAATTCCGTTCCTTGAACCAATTGCACTATCCTTTCTACGCGCTCGCTGTCCAATCGGTCAAATATATCGTCCAGCAGTAATATCGGCTTATTCACTTCGTCCCTTCGTCCGTTCGTCCCTTCACCATTACCAAGATACAAAGCCTGTGCCAATTTCATGGCGAGCACGAATGTGCGTTGCTGTCCCTGCGAACCAACTTGTTTCAGCGGCCATTCATCCAAACGCATTTCCAATTCGTCTTTGTGTACTCCCTGGCTTGTCCAACCCAATATCAAATCTCGTTGACGGGTCTTGACGTACGCCTCGCGCAGATCTCTGTCCTGCAGTTGACTGACGTATCGTAGCACCGGTATCTCGGTCTTGCTGCTCTCTGACTCGCTTTTGATCTGATTGTAAACCCGCTCAAAATAGGGCTTAAAATCTTCAAAAAACGCCGTCCGAGCTTTGTATATATATTCTGCTGGCTCTATCATCTGCCACTCCAGCACTTCCAACAGGTCGTGTGGCGGCTCGGCGGCATCTGCGTATTGCTTCAGGAGCGCATTTCGTTGCTTGAGTAGCGCGTTGTATTGCGACAGACAATCCAGGTACTTACGGTCCAACTGGCTGATTACTACGTCCATAAATCGTCTGCGTTCGTCCGAACCATCGTCTATCAGTTGCTGGTCACTCGGGCTAATCATCACCAGCGGTATCAATCCTATGTGGTCTATCAGTCGCGAATAGTCTTTCTTGTCACGCCTGAACTGCTTCTTCACTCCTCTTCGCAGCCCGCAGGAAATAGTTATCCCGTCACCCGTAACCGATAACCCGTCGCCCTTATACGTTCCTTGTACCATTGCCATCTGCTCGCCGTGCATGATATTCAGCGAGTCCTGACTCGTGAATGCCGACTTGGCAAAACTGAGCATGTAGATGGCGTCCAGCACATTAGTCTTGCCTTGACCATTCAATCCTACAAAGCAATTGAGTTTGTCGCTAAATTCCAAACTCGCTTCTCGGATGTTCCTGTAATTCAATATGTTGAGTTCCTGCAGAATCAACTATCAATTATCAACTATTACCTATTAATTGTCAATTATCAATTATCAACTATCAACTATCAATTACCTAAGCGTACGCCTCCACGTCGTTTGAGGTTATCTTCGCGCCGGCCAGAATAATCAAGCGCTCCACTACATTGCGCAGCTGACGGATGTTGCCCGTCCAGTCTTTGGCTTGTAGTGCCTTGATTGCCGAAGCATCAAAAGTCTTGGTAGCAATACCTTGCTCGGCGCATATCTGTGCGGTAAAATAGTCCACCAGTAGTGGAATGTCCTCCAGACGGTCGTTGAGTGCCGGTACTTGTATAGGTATCACATTCAGACGATGGAACAGATCCTCGCGGAAATTGCCTTCCGCAATCTCTTTCTGCAAATCCTTGTTGGTCGCAGCCAGTACGCGCACGTTCACTTTAATCGCCTTGTCCGAACCGACGCGTGTTATCTCGCTCTCCTGTAGCGCACGCAACACTTTGGTCTGAGCTGCCAAACTCATATCGCCTATCTCGTCCAGGAAGAGTGTGCCGCCGTCGGCTTGCTCAAACTTACCGGCTCTATCTTTTACGGCTCCTGTGAACGAACCTTTCATGTGCCCGAACAACTCACTCTCTATCAGTTCGCTCGGTATAGCTGCGCAGTTTACTTCCACCATCGGACCGTTAGCACGAGCCGATTGCTGATGAATCAGATGCGCCACCACTTCCTTTCCCGTTCCGTTCGGACCGGTTATCAGTACACGGGCCTCGGTTGGCGCTACCTTACTAATAATATCGCGCACGTGCGAGATAGCTGCGCTCTCTCCCACCATTTGCGGACCTTTGCTTTGCACTTTCTTACGCAGAATCTTGGTCTCCTGTTTCAGGCTCTTGGTCTCCAACGCGTTCTTGGTAGTAATCAGTATTCGGTTGAGATCCAGCGGCTTGAGCAGAAAATCATATGCACCCAACTTGAGCGCTTGTACGGCGGTCTCTACATCGCCGTGGCCTGTGATCATAACTATCGGAGCCTCGGCGCTCTCACATTCGCCACTCGTCCCTTCGTCATTTGCCTTTATCTTTGCCAATACTTCCAGTCCGTCCATTCCGGGCATCTTAATGTCCGAATAGATCAAATCATAGGCCGTCTTTTGGGCCATTTCCAATCCCTGAGAACCATTCTCCGCTGTTTCTACTTCGTATCCTTCATCGCTTAGAATCTCGCGCAATGTGTTGCGGATTCCGCGTTCGTCATCAATAATCAATAGTTTTGACATAGAGCCGTTTTTCTATTTGTTACTAACCTTGCGCCTTTACTTAGTAAAAGGCGTGCAAAATTACTACTTTTTTTTTATATATGCAAGGATTTGTGTAAATTTGCAAAAAAATGCGTTTTTATTTTGTCATGTTAAAAAAAAGCATTACCTTTGCACCGAAAATGTGGTTTCTAAAGCCATTGTGCTATTACGAATACATTTTAAACACCAATATTTTTCATTTAATTAAAATCACTGAACACATGAAGAAATTATTTACTTTTGTTGCTGCTGCGTTTGCGGCACTGACAATCAACGCAACGAATCTTACTGTTGCTCAGGCTTATGAAAGGGGTATGGCTCTTGACTCACTGGCTACTGACTCTGTAGCAATTACAGTTGAGGGATATGCTTATGGCGTTGGTCCGTACAGTTTGTTCTACAACAACCAAACTTACTTTCTCTCTGATGATGCAGCCAATACTGCAAAGATCGAGCTTGAGGCTTACCAATGTGGCGCAAAGAATGGTAACGATACCGTTCGCGTGTTGGAGGGTGACAAAGTCGCTTTAACAGGTAAGTTGTACAAGTTCTACGACAAGAAAGCAAAGAAATTTATCATCGAAATCAGCAAAGGTACCGCTACTATCGTAACTGCTGCAGAAGGTGATCGTGCAATCGATCGTACTGTTAATGAGGTTTCTATTGACTCAGCATTGGTTATTGGTGCTAAATTGGCTTCCGGTGATCAGACCCCCGTCAACTATGCTATCGAAGGTTTTGTAGTCGGCTTCATTAACGACAAAGATAATACCTATTCCGATGGTGGTTGGGCAAAATACAAGAACCAGTCAGTTTGGATCTCGGCTACAGAAAATGGCACTGCAGACAAGGATCACGCTTTCGAGATTTATCAAGGTATTGGTAAGGCTGATGGCGAATCTGTTGAAATGAAAGTTGGACACAAAGTTCGCATCGTTTGCCAAATCAAAAACTATAATGGCACTGTCGAAAACGCAGATACCAAGATTCCGGTTCAGGTTCTCAACTACGTAGAGGAGAAGATTGATACTCTCACCGTTGCAGAGGCAGCTACTATCGCTCTTGGATTGGCTGACAACGCTATCAGCGAGAAGACTTATGCTGTTGTTGGTACCGTTAAAAAGATTAAAAATGAATTTAACAAGCAATATAGCAACGAGTCTTTCTATATCGTTGACCAATATCCTGCAGAAGAAGGAGCACTTGATATCCAATGCTATCGTGCTAAGATTGCAGAACCGGGTTGCGAAGTAGGTGACCGCGTAATCGTTACCGGTAAACTCAAAAACAACACTCACGATGATATTCATACCGCAGAACTTACAGAAGGCTCTGAGGCTAAGATTCTCTGGCATGCCGGTATTGAGGAGGTTACTCTTACTGTTAAGGCTCAGAAAGTAATGGTTGACGGTGTTGTTTACATCGTTCGCGACAACAAGATGTTCGACCTTATGGGTAACCAAGTTCGTTAATACGAAACAATCAGCATAAACAACTGATAATAAGACGAGAGGAGCGCATATGCGTTCCTCTCTTTTTTGTCATTGTCCTTCTCTTCTTTTGGCACACTTTTTGTTAACTATATGCGGTATTAGTCAAAAACAACACAGCAAAAAATGAGTAAAATAGCGTGTACACTTGCATATATGGAAATTTTTTTGTAATTTTGCGCCGTTTTTCGGCGCACACGCGTGGCATATGCGTAACACACGCGCAACGTACGCCTTTACGCTTAGCGCATAATACACTCGCACATGAAGATTGCAATCATAGGATACGGTAAAATGGGGCACATGATCGAAGAGATAGCCCTGGAGAGAAAACATGAAGTAGTCGCACGCATTGATGCCGGCGATGCTTTTGACTTGCATAACGCAGAAGTTGCTATCGAATTTACCACTCCCGCTACAGCGGAGGGAAATATACGTAAGGCGTGGCAACAAGGTGTGCCTGTCGTTTGTGGCAGCACGGGATGGCAGGTTGAGCAACTGATACAAAACGAGAAAATGCAACTCGTTCACGACGGCAAACGTATCATCGCCTTGTCTGAGACCGGCAAGAAAATGCTCGTCTGGAGCAGCAACTATTCTGTCGGAGTCAATATCTTCTTCGACCTCAATACGTTCCTCGCGCAGGTCATCAGCCAAAAAGGTGGATACACACCGTCTATTCAGGAGATTCACCATATCCACAAGCTCGATAAACCATCCGGCACGGCCAAGACGCTGGCGGAACAAATACTGGCGAATGGACGAATAAACGGCGAATGTCCCATCGAGTCTATCCGCGAAGGAGAAGTGCCTGGTACGCACACCGTCACTTGGGACAGTCCGGAAGACACCATCGTAATCACGCATATTGCTAAAGGACGCCGAGGCTTTGCACTTGGAGCAGTAATGGCTGCAGAGGAAATTGCCAATATGCAACATTAACGCCCGGCTTAACATCTGCGCAAGGTCTGCGCAAGGTCTGCCAATTGGCGAACTTGTAAAAACAGAACATAGTACTTTTACGAGAGAGACGCTTACGAGACGCTTACGGGACACATACGAGATACATAAAAGTTGAAAATAAACAAAATGAAACATTTAAAAGATAGATTAGCAGAAGTCACTCGCGGCGGATGGATCCGCGCAGGTATTTGGAGTGCATTGTACATCGTGTTTGTTATTTGGGTAGCATGGGGCGATTGGGCCAGCCTTGGATGGCTTGCATTGCTGCCAATCATCATTGACGCTTTTACTACCAAGTATATCAATTACAACTGGTGGCGTCAATACAAAGATACCAAACCGGCACTCTATACACTCTGCAGCTGGATTGATGCAATCGTTTTTGCGCTCGTAGCCGTCTATTTTATCAACCTCTATATCTTCCAGAATTATCAGATTCCTTCTTCTTCGTTGGAGAAGAGTTTGCGTGTGGGAGATTTTCTCTACGTGAGCAAAATGGCTTACGGAGCACGTGTACCGCAAACGCCGCTCAGCATGCCGTTGGTTCAACACACCATGCCGGCTTGGCTTGGAGGCGGCAAGAGTTATTTTGAGAATCCGCATTGGGATTACAAGCGACTCGCCGGATGGACCAGTCCGAAGAAAGGCGATATAGTGGTCTTCAATTTCCCGGCAGGTGATACCGTTTGTACCAGAATGCAGAACCCCGATTACTACACGCTCTGTCACTATTATGGCGAGAATACAGTGCGAGCACGAAAAGATGTGTTTGGTGATATCGTCACTCGTCCGGTAGATCGCCGCGAGAACTACGTCAAGCGCTGCGTGGGCGAACCGGGAGACAGCCTTTGTATCAAGGATAACGTCATTTATACCAAAACGCAAGCAGAGACCGAGTGGCAACGCGAGCCGGAGAGAGAGGGTGTGCAACTCAACTATCTGGTCCAAACAGACGGACATATTTTCGGTGCTAAGTACCTGGAGAAAATAGGAATCAGTCCGGACGATCGCAAGCAATTGGAATCTACTGTTTGGCATTTCCCGCTTACCCAAGCCATGAAAGCCGAATTGGAGAAGAATCCTCATGTGCAGGAGATTGCTCTTGAGCCGGAAACGATGGGTGGCGACGTGTATCCGTTGGGGCACAACGAGTGGACACGCGATAACTACGGACCGATTTATATTCCGCGCAAAGGCGACCGCCTTATGATTACGGAAGATAACTATTGGCTCTACCGCCGCATTGCTGACGCCTATGAGTTCAAGCCGATGGCAATCGGACAGGAATATGAGTTCGGCATGGATTATTACTGGATGATGGGTGATAATCGTCATAATAGTGCGGATAGTCGTTATTGGGGCTTTGTGCCGGAGGATCATGTCGTGGGACGCCCGGTATTCATATGGCTCTCAATAGACAAGGATAAACGCTCTATCCGTTTCAACCGCCTGGGACGCGGCGCTAAGAGATGATGACACTCCCTGTTGCATATCTGGCGCCCGTTGATTGGTATCGAGCCTATTGGACTAATCCCGATGAAGTGGAGATAGAGGGGCTTGAGTCCTTCGAGAAACAGACCTGCCGCAATCGCTGCCTCATAACGAGCGCAAAAGAGCAGGGTGCAGCGGGAGAAGCAATTCGACTGACGGTGCCCGTTAAGAAAGTGGAACACAAACAATTGACACGAGATATCGAAATCAGTTATCAAACACGATGGCAACACCAACATTGGATTTCGCTCGTATCGGCTTACAAACATACACCGTATTTCGATTATTACGCTGAGTTCTTTCGGCCTTATTATGAGAAAGAAATCAAGTATCTGTTGGATCTGAATTGCGGTTTGCACGAGACGATCGTACAACTCTTGCACAATAGTCCGAAGCACTTGACCGGATTTGCATATAGGCCGACTGACGATTGGAGAAATGCAGAGTTGAACAAATATTTCGGAGACGAAAAAAGTATATTGGACCTTTTGTTTGAATATGGTCCGCTGACAATTAGCAAATTGTAAGAAATGGTACAAAATATCGATTGGAATAAATTAACTTTTCATTACACGGAGCCGGACTACGTGGTTCGTGCGGCATGTAAGGATGGCAAATGGGAAGAGCCCTATGCCACGACAGACAAGACTATTACGCTGCACGTGGCTGCTACCGGGTTGCAATATGGTCAACAGGTGTTTGAGGGACTCAAGGCTTTTCGCGGAGCGGATGGTCGGGTGCGCATATTCCGAATGACAGAGAATGCACATCGAATGATACACTCGGCTCAAGGACTGATGATGACACCGCCGCCCGCGGATCTCTTCTGCCGCGCCGTACGATTGGCGCTCACCAAGAATATCGATTTTCTGCCGCCCTATGAGACAGGCGCAACACTCTATTTCCGTCCTGTCCTGATCGCTACTACACCTGAGATAGCCGTTACTCCCGGAAAGGACTGCGAACTGATTGTCATTCCGTCGCCTATAGGAGCCTATTTCCCGGGTAAGTTCCATTGCACACCTTTCATCGTTGAGCGACACATCGATCGCGCCGCCCCGTTTGGAACGGGTATATGGAAAGTCGGAGGTAACTACGGTTCTTCTTTCCGTGCTACGGAAACCGCACATGCACAAGGATTCGATTGCATGTTTACTGACGCCAAAACGCACAAGTACATAGATGAATGCAGTGCAGCCAATTTTATCGGTATCAAGCAATTAACCGGTTCTGACGGAAAACAGGTAATAGAATATCTTACTCCGCGCTCAACCGCTATTTTGCCATCTATCACCAACGATAGTCTGATGACACTTGCACGAGAGATGGGAATGAAAGTGACGCGACGCCATATACGTGTAGAAGAACTGGCGGATATGCAGGAAGCGGCCGCTTGCGGCACAGCCTGTGTCATCTCGCCTATTGGCAGGATATATGACCCGGATAAAAGTAAGACGTATAGTTTTGGCGAAAAACCGGGACCTGTTATGACCCGACTTTTCAATGCCCTGCAAGATATTCAGTACGGACGAGCCGAAGACCGACACGGTTGGACGGAGATAATTGAACTATAATTGAATCGCAAATAACTATAAAATAAATACCATCATGTTTTCTAATCAACCCAAAGGACTGTTTGCATTGGCTCTGGCCAACACAGGTGAACGTTTCGGCTATTACACCATGTTAGCCGTTTTCGCGCTCTTCTTGCGCGCTAATTTCGGACTTGCTCCGGGTACAGCCGGACTGATTTATTCATCATTCCTCGGCTTAGTTTATTTTCTGCCGCTCGTTGGTGGCATATTGGCAGACAAGATCGGTTACGGCAAGTGTGTAACGATTGGTATTATAGTCATGTTCCTTGGTTACTTGTTGCTCGCCATTCCGATGGGAGGTATAGATAACGGAGCCATTGCATTGCCAATGACGGCCATGTTTGCCGCTCTGGTTCTCATCAGTTTCGGTACCGGCCTCTTCAAGGGCAACCTGCAAGTGATGGTCGGCAATCTCTACGATGATCCGAAATATGCGGATCGTCGTGACGCTGCCTTCTCATTGTTCTATATGGCAATCAATATTGGCGCAATGTTCGCTCCGACTGCTGCTGTGAAGATTATGGCATGGGCGCAAGAGGCATTGGGCTACAGCGTGAATGACAGTTACCATTTCGCCTTTATGGTTGCGTGTGCTTCGTTGGTGTTCTCTATTGCTATCTACTACGCTTGCCGTCCTTGGTTCAAGCATGTGGAGAATACGGCTAAGCAGGCTGCTGCTGCGGGTCAACAAGTAGAACAATTGACTCCCGAACAAACTAAGAAACGTATTGTTGCGCTCTGCCTCGTTTTCACCGTTGTACTCTTCTTCTGGATGGCTTTCCACCAGAATGGTTTGACACTCACATATTTTGCTAACGAGTTTGTCGCTCCGGCCGTAACCGGCGTTCAGACAATGGCTTTCGACATCATCAATCTGGTCATGTTGGCTGTTTTGGTATATGCGTTGTTTGGCATCTTCGGCGAAGGAAGCCGCAAAGCAAAAACTATTTGGAGCTGTGTCGGTTTTGCCGCTCTCGGTGTGCTGGCATATAAGTACCTCAATCATCCGGATAGTTTGGACATCGCTGCGCCGATCTTCCAGCAGTTCAACCCGTTCTATGTTGTTGCTCTGACTCCGATCAGTTTGGCTATCTTTGGCGCGCTGGCTAAGAAAAAGAAAGAACCATCTGCTCCGCGTAAGATTGCTTATGGCATGGTAGTGGCTGCCGCAGCATATGTTTTCATGGCTCTTTGCTCTGTCGGCTTGTTGACTCCGAGTGCACAAGAGTTGGCCCGTGTAAGCGGTGACGCTACGTTTGTAAACGCAAATGTACTCATTGTTACATATCTGATCCTTACTTTTGGAGAACTGCTGCTCAGCCCAATGGGAATATCGTTTGTCAGCAAAGTTGCTCCTCCTCAGTACAAAGGTGCAATGATGGGACTTTGGTTCGTTGCTACTGCTTTGGGTAATATGCTCGTTTCAGTTGGCGGATTCTTGTGGGGCAATCTGCCTCTGTGGCTCGTGTGGAGCGTATTCGTCGGCGTTTGCCTTATCGCTGCCGTTTTTATGTTCTCTATCATGAACAAACTGGAAGACGCTACCAAATAATCAATCTTGAATAGGTATATAGACTATGGAAGAACTGATCAAATATTTTGAGAAAATAGAGGCGCGTTTGAGTGCTATAGAGCAAACGCAAAGAGCCTTGATCGAGAAGCAGAACGTTAACGACAACGCTATACAAACAATCAATGAGCATATCGGTCAGATAAATAGTGCTATCGAAGAGCTGAAGAATCAATGCAAATACTCGGAGCAGATGCAGGCTAATAGTGTGTTGGACATTCCTGTTTTCCCTGCAGTAGCTGTTCAGCCTAAAGTGGAAGAAGCCAAACCGGAAGTTGTGGCTGCCCCGCAACCGGAACCTCAACAGGTAGCTACTCCGCAACCTGCTCCTCAGCCACAGCCACAAGTGGCAGAAACGGTCACTCCGACGGCTACACCTGTTGCTGCAGCCCAGCCTGCTGCGCCAAATGCCAATTCCGCTTTGTACGGCAAACCTGTCAATGATATCCGTTTGGCTATTTCTTTAGGAGACCGTTTTCTCTATCAGCGAGAACTATTCGGCCAGAATGCAGAACTGATGCAACGCACTCTGTCTGAACTCGACAATCTCGGTTCATTTGATGAGGCAATGAATTATATCAGTCAGTTTGGTTGGGATCCTGAGAGTTCCACGTATCAGCAGTTCTTGATCACTCTGCATCGCCGTTTCGGATAAAGAATCAATCGTCTAAACCAATTAGCAATGCTATATATTGTTCCAACACCGGTCGGCAATCTGCAAGATATGACTTTTCGCGCAATCGAAGTGCTGAAAAGTGTGGATTTGATACTTGCGGAAGACACACGCACAAGCGGTGTGTTGTTGCAGCATTTCGATATCCACACTCCGCTTAAGAGCCATCATAAGTTCAACGAGCACGAGACTACAGCAGATATAGTAGAACGACTAAGAGCGGGAGCCAATATAGCATTGATATCCGATGCCGGAACGCCTGCTATCAGCGATCCGGGATTCTTCTTGGTCAGAGCAGCTACTGAAGCCGACGTAGAGGTGCAATGCCTGCCGGGAGCAACAGCTTTTGTGCCGGCTATAGTGGACAGCGGTTTGCCTAACAATCATTTCTATTTCGAAGGATTCCTGCCGCAGAAGAAAGGACGGCAGACGAGGTTGCAGTATTTGGCGCAGTTAGACCAAACATTTATTGTCTATGAGTCTCCATTTCGTTTGGTGAAAACATTGGAGCAATTAAGCATTGTGTGTGGCGCAGAGCGCAAAGCCGCTGTGACGCGTGAGATAAGCAAAGTGCACGAACAGACAGTACGAGGTACATTAACAGAACTGATAAGCCACTTCAAGCAATCTGCTCCTAAGGGAGAAATAGTTATTTGTGTGGCCGGCAATAATCCTAAAGATTATAAGGAGGAAGAGAATGAGTGAGATGAAATCCTTGGCGAAGGACACCGCCATCTACGGATTGAGCAGTATAATAGGTAAATTTTTGAATTACCTGTTAGTTCCGATGTACACCTATTGGTTGGCACGGCCGGCCGATTATGGTATAGTAACCAATATCTATGCTTGGACGGCTCTGCTGCTGGTTATCCTTACTTACGGCATGGAGACCGGATTCTTCCGTTTTGCCAACCGCGAAGATTATGATGCCGGCAGTGTATATAAAACCGCCTATTGGACTTTATTCTCTACCAGCGTCTTGTTCGCATTGTTGGTTATCGTTTTTCAACACCCGATAGCCAATCTGCTGAATTATCCGGATCACCCCGAATTTGTGTCAATGATGTTTGCCACAGTTGCCGTTGACGCCTTCGCCAGCATTCCGTTCGCATATCTTCGCTATCAGAAGCGACCGTACGTATTCGCCGGACTCAAACTGCTGCTCGTCGTTCTCAACATTGCTTTCAATATCCTTTTTCTAAAGGTACTCGGCAAAAACGATGTGTTCTATGTGTTCCTCAGTAATGTGTTGGCAACCGGTATTCAGACACTATGCTTACTGCCGTTTACGATGCCTAAAAGCGGCCGATTTGACGGCAGTGTATTGAAAGATATGCTGCGTTACTCCTTGCCGCTACTCATTCTCGGCGTAGCAGGCATCATGAACCAAACGCTCGACCGAATCCTCTTCCCGTATCTCTACCCGTACGATGACGCACAAGCGCAACTGGGTATCTACGGGGCATGTTTCAAAGTAGCAATGGTGATGATGATGTTCACCCAGGCTTTTCGCTATGCGTACGAACCATTCGTCTTCGCCAAGCACAAAGACCGCCAATCAATAGAGTCTTATGCTGATGCAATGAAGTACTATATCATCTTCTCCTATCTTATTATGCTTGGTGTGGTGTTTTACTTGGATATATTCCGTTACATTGTGGCCAGCAGTTATTGGGAAGGATTGAAGATCGTTCCGGTCGTATTGTGGACATATATCTTCCAGGGAATATATTTCAATCTCAGTTTTTGGTATAAGTTGACGGATGAGACCAAGTGGGGAGCATGGTTCTCTCTTATCGGACTTGCAATCACACTTGTATTACAGGTTGTCGGAGTGCCGCATATAGGTTATTGGGCAAGTTGCGGCAGTAGTTTGGTTTGCTACTTCTGTATCATGCTTCTGTCTTATTTTATCGGTCAGAAGAAAGCGCCTATCCCCTATGATTTGAAATGTATCGGCCGATATACACTGCTTACCGTCGGTTTACTGTCGGTTTACTATCTCTTGCGTTATTATTGTGTTAGCAATATGTGGATGATGATGGGAATAGGCACAATACTGTTGGGAGTATATCTCTTTGTTTTGACGCGCAAGGATTTTCCGCTCTCTGCTATATTAAATCGTAAAATAAGCAATAACAAATAGGCAACAACAATATATTAATATGTTTTCAGGAATAGTAGAAAAGATGGCTCAGGTTGTCAAGATAGAAACTGAGCAAACAAATAAACATTTCACTCTTCGCAATCCGTTTGGAGAACCGTTGAGTATAGACCAGTCAATTGCGCACAATGGTGTTTGTCTTACAGTAGTGAAGATGGAAGGTGACCTATATACCGTCACTGCAATGCAAGAGACACTCCGCCTGACCAATCTGGATCTGCTCAAAGAAGGAGATTGGGTCAATGTAGAGCGTTCCATGTTGATGGGAGGACGACTTGACGGCCATATCGTGCAAGGTCATGTTGATCAGAAAGCCAAATGTATTGACGCTCATGAGACAGATGGTAGTTGGTACTATCGATTTGCGTACGACTCCACACGTGAAATGATAGAACGCGGATATTTCTGCGTGGACAAAGGTTCTGTTACTATCAATGGCGTGAGCTTGACAGTTTGCGAACCGGATGTGAAGAATGGAGTGGGGTACGTCTCTGTTTGCATCATCCCTTATACTCACGAGAATACTAATTTTAAGTATATCCAAGAGGGAACAATAGTTAACCTGGAGTTTGATATTTTAGGCAAATATCTCTCTCGATACAATGCGTTATTAAACAATTAATTATATATGAATAATAGTTTATCTTTCCAATTAGGAACCTCCGTAGCGCAGTATTTGATGCAATACGGAGAGAAAGAACTCAATTATGATGAGTTCAAACAAGGCATCGACTTCGTTATGAATATGTCCGCCAAGGCAAAAGAGGAAGGCGAGAAATTCCTCGCAGAAAATGGCAAGCGTAATGGTGTGCAAACCACAGCCAGCGGCTTGCAATATGAGGTATTGGAGGCAACATTAGGTCAGAAGCCTAAGGCTACAGACAAAGTGAAAGTTCACTATGAGGGCACGTTGATAGACGGAACTGTTTTTGATAGCAGTTACAAGCGAGGAGAGGCTATCTCATTCCCGTTGAATGGAGTTATCAAGGGTTGGACAGAAGGACTCCAACTCATGTCAGTTGGTTCTAAATACAAGTTCTTTATCCCCTATCAGTTGGCATATGGAGAGCGCGGAGCAGGTGCTTCTATCCCGCCATATGCAGCGCTGATCTTTACGGTTGAGTTACTCGGTATTGAATAATACATTACAAACAACTAAATAACAAAACAATGAAAAAACTTAGTATTGCACTTTTGGCCGCATTAGCAATGATCTCATGCGGCAACAGTTACAAGGCACAAGAGGCTGTTCTCAATAATGAGAGCGATTCTGTTAACTTTGCAATCGGTCTGCTTAATGGTTTGCAGATCCGTAATTATTATCTTGCTAAAGACAGCAGCGATGAGGCTGTAGCAGAGTTTATTGATGCGTTGGAGAAAGCGTATCTCGACAAAGAAGAGGAACTGAGCAAGGTGGCTCAAACAGGTCGCCAAGTTGGTATCTCTGCTAAGAAATTCGAGAAAGAAGGTTTGGCTGAGAACAAGGCTTGGGCTATCAACGAGAAATTGTATTTCCAAGGAATGGTAAACGCCCTCTTTGAGGATACCACTGTAATGGACAATGAGGCTGCTGAGGCTTTCTTTATGCAGGCTTACAAGAACAAAGCAGCAGAAGAAAGCGCAGAGACCGCTAAGGCTATTACTGCTAAGTGCCCGAAGAAAGTGAAGAGCGTACAACTCAAATCGTACAACGACTCACTCAACTATGCTTTCGGTGTCCTGAACGGTTCACAGATCAAGGCTTATCTGTTGGTGGATGACTCTACCGGAAATGCTATTAGCGAGTTCATCGAGAACGTCAACAAGGGACTGAAGGACAATATGCGTAATCCGCAAGTAGTTGGCTTGGCTAAGAATATCGGTAAGGCTATCCGTGAGCAAGAGTCAGTTGGTCTGCTCGGTATTGAAGGCCTGGAAACTAACTTCGACTTGATTAAGCAAGGTTTCATCAATGGTCTGTACAACTCAACTGACCAATTCGATTCACAAACTGCCGGTCAATTTGTTGATGCTGTTATTAATCGTCTCAAGTATGGTGAGACAAAGGCAGCAGGCGAGAAATTCTTGCAGGAGAATGCGCTGCGCGATGGCGTTAAAACTACCGAGAGCGGTTTGCAGTACGAGGTTATCAAGGCTGGTAACGGTAAAAAGCCGACAGCTGAATCTACCGTTAAAGTACATTATGAGGGCACCCTCATTGATGGCACTGTCTTCGATAGCAGTTATGATCGTAAGGAGCCTATCGAGTTCCCGCTCAATGGTGTTATCAAAGGTTGGACCGAAGGCCTTCAGTTGATGAACGTTGGTTCTATCTACAAACTCTATATCCCTTATGAGTTGGGTTATGGAGAGCGTGGAGCCGGTCAATCTATTCCTCCGTTCGCAACTCTGATCTTCAAAGTTGAATTGCTGGAGGTTAAGTAACCCTCAACCAAATGACTGATGGGCGTTATCGCTAAGCAATCTATACGTGGCACTATAGTTACCTATCTCGGCATCGCGGTGGGTATTGTTACCACGTTCTTCGTGTTGACCCGTTTCCTCACAGCTGAGGAAATCGGGTTGGCGCGAGTGCTTGTCGATGCAGCCGTACTCTTTTCCGGATTAGCGCAATTAGGTACCGGTAATAGTATCATCCGCTTCTACCCGTATTTTCGCGAGAAAAGTAGTGAAGAGGACCACGGTTTTTTCTTTTGGGCTTTAGTGGTGCCCTTCTTTGGCTTTCTGCTGTTTACTACTTTATATTGGGCTTGCCATGTGCCGTTGAGTGCATGGTTCGGAGATAAATCCCCGCTGTTTGTCAACTACTATTATTTCGTATTGCCCATTGCATTCTTTTTGCTTTATCAAAGCATTTTCGAGAATACATGCAATGTGTTGATGCACATAGTGGTACCACGTGCTGTGCGGGAATTGATCATTCGTCTTGGCTTGTTGGTGATATATCTGCTCTATGCTTTTCGTGTTCTATCCTTAGACGGAATGGTTATTGGCCTCTGTGCCAACTATGCGATTGCAGCACTCATCAATCTCTGCTATTTCTTTTCTCTTCAAAAAATCAAATTGCGGCCGGACTGGAATTTCTTGCGCGCCAACAAACCTTTAGTTCGCAGATACTTGATCTATACAGGTTTTCTGGTAGTATCTGCACTTACATCTACGCTTGCGCCAACGTTGTCATCATTCTTTGTGACGGCCAAGATGGGCTTGGATAGCACGGGCATTTTCGCAATCGCGACGTACATGGCTGTTATGGTGAGTGTGCCGTGTCGTTCGGTTGCAGCCATTGCTGCACCGCAGTTATCCAGGGCTATCAAAGAGCAGAATAATACCGAGTGTGCAACTCTCATTCAGCAGGTCACTAATAATCTGCTGCTAATAGGTGGCTTTATCTTATTGGCAATTTGGTTTAATATAGACTTGATTTTTCATATCTTGCCTAATGGCGGAACCTTTGCTACAGCAAGAAATGTTGTCCTAATATTAGGCATAAGCCAATTGGTAGTGGCTACTTTTACAATATGTCTGACAGCGCTCAACTACTCTCGTTACTACGCTTTCAGTCTTCTACTTTCGTTGATTCTAACTATCAGCGCTATAGTGCTAAATAATTATCTTGTGCCGCTATATGGCATGGAGGGAGCAGCTTGGAGCAACTTGCTCTCTTACGGCACATATTTCTTACTCATTTACATTACGGTGAGATTATCTTTCCGTTTTCGCTTGCTCAATCGCCGCTGGTTATACACGTTGTTGCTACTGGTGGCCCTTGTCGTCTTGAATATGCTATGGCAGCGCTATCTGCCTATCACTAATATATGGATTGATAGCATTCTTCGTTCTGTTGTCCTGCTCGGCTTCGGAGCCCTGATTGCTTATGTCGCTAAACTATCTCCGGAAATCAATGCGCTACTTCGTCCGCTTCGCATATAATGGAACTGGTTTTCACGGTTCACAATCGCAACCCAATGCGGTGACAGTGCAAGAAACGATGGAGAAAGCATTCTCCACTATTTTGCGTGTGCCTGTCGCTTTGACTTTTGCTGGAAGAACGGACGCCGGCGTTCACGCTGAGTATATGGTGGCGCATTTTGATTTGGATGAATCGATACCAGATAATTTGGCGGCCAGACTCAATAATCTATTGCCTCCTTCTATTGCTGTGTATCATATATGGCAAGTATCCGATGATGCTCATGCACGCTTTGACGCGACAGCTCGTACGTATCATTATAGAATTACTACACGCAAAGACCCTTTTACCTGTCAATATCGAACGCGTGTCGAGAGAATCCTAGACTTTACTGCTATGAATAACGCGTGTAAGTTATTACTCGGTCGACAAGATTTTGCTTCTTTCTGTCGAGTCCACACTGACGTCAAAACCACTTTCTGTGATGTCAGAGAGGCGCGTTGGGTGATTGAGAACGATTACGAAGCATATTTTGAAATAACTGCAGACCGATTTTTGCGCAATATGGTTCGAGCTATTGTCGGTACGTTATTTGATATCGGAAGAGGTAAGATGACAGAGCACCAATTGGCAGATATTATTGCTGCGAAGAATCGTTGCAGTGCCGGCCATTCCGCTCCTGCAGAAGGATTGTCCTTAGTGCACATTGCTTACCCGGAGAATCTTTGATTTTGCATCTCTTCTTCTCCTCCTAAGTACGTATAAACAAGCCAGAATGGCCATGAATAGTATAGTTGATAGATCTTCTATCAATGGTGTCGGCGCAGTGCATATGCCGTAGCCGTGCAAGTGGCTTACGTCATAATAATCTTCTTCCGGAATAGTCTTTCCGCAATAAACACAGGTGATTGTTCCATCTCCATTATCCACCCAATCGGACAAGTCCGGAGTGGGAGGTGGTGAAATGCGTCTAATCGGTGCATTACAGCGAGGCGATATCTCGGATGTCACGCCACCGCTGATAGCTGTAGCGCTTGTAGTGATACCTGTATGTGGCGTAGCCATGGAAGCGCTTTGCGCAATAGGTGCGCTCTGCGCAATGCTGCTGTGTGAGGCGGAAGAGTGCGCAATGCCCGAACCCGTTGTTCCGTTTGTGCTGCGGATGGCATTAGATGATATAGTTGCAGTCATCGGTATTGTCATACCGGTGGAACGCATAGTTATAGCGGGACGCTCTGCCGCATATGAACCATTCGACATATTGGGAGAAATATGGCGATATGTGGTAATGGCATGAACTTGGGGCTGTGAGAGTGTAACGGCAGAAGTAACAGATGGGGCTGTACAACGAGGCAACGACGGACGTGCTGAACATACCTCACAGCAACATTCCTCCGGTTCTTGTAGATTGTTAACTATTATATAAGATAGCCACAAAATAGTCGCGCATACCAATAGGTATTCCACACGAAGTCCACTCTTCTTTATGATAGAAGATAATCTCATCAAAATAAACTAATACCTTTTTAAAAAACTTAATACTTCATCAACGAACCACTAAACCTTGTGCATTGTAGAGTAAGCCATCTCTGAGAACAAAGAGTTGTCCGTCCTTAATAAACTTGTGTACATTAGTTGTAGTTCTCAAGTTGTCACAACTTGTTGCATCTCCCGAATGTGTTGTTTCTGCTGCGTCCACAATGGTAAATCGGTCTGTAATCAGCATATTCGGGACAGCATAGAATGTATATGCTGCGTTTTCTTCTATATCTATGTACTGTTCTGTTTCTGCATCGTGTAACAACAAATGGCAATCGCTCTGCAAGTGCGAGAAA
>JAILDU010000042.1 GCA_024689005.1 Paludibacteraceae bacterium | reverse complement strand
GTGACATGGAGCATCAACGGCGAAGAGACGCAAGTGGATTCGATCAAGGAGAATAACAAAGTGACCAGCCTGCCTGATGAACCGACATCATGTTCGACCGAAAGCAATGTGTTCATGGGCTGGACCACCGCGCCTATCAGCGGTTCGCAAGACGATGCACCGGCTGTATTGTACAAGGCTGCCAATCAGATGCCTGCAGTAACAGCCGACATCACCCTCTACGCTGTCTTTGCGCACGCCCAAACCACGCAGACGGCTGCTCCGGCTACCTACACCTACGATAGCAACAATCAGGACGGCTGGAGCAACACGGGCACGTGGACCAATGGCACCTACTGGCTGCTGGATGACGGCAAGTCGCTCGTATCGCCGGAGATAGATCTGGCGGGTCTGAGTTCGATAGCAGTCACTATGCGCACCTACGGAGGACCATCGTACAATCAGTTGGCAATCAAGGCCGGCACAACGGATATCACCACCATCGTGGCATCGTCCGGCAAGACGATGACCGATTATAGTTGGACCAACAGCGGTTCGCTGACCGGCAAATCGCCGCTGACGTTCACCTGCGGCAACGCCGTAACGGACAAGGGTATCGGCTTCGAGTCGGTTACCATCAATGCCACCGGGGCTGGCGTGGCATACAGCCGCTATATCACTTCGTGCCAGACGACAACGGAGGTGGCTGAGACTCAGGCAGAGAATGTTTCGGCACGTAAGATCTTGGTTGGCGGACAAATCTACCTGCAGATAGGTGACAACCTCTACAATCTCACCGGACAGAAAATGAAATAATGAAAAGATATTTTTCTATTATAGCCCTGGTGTGCGCGGTGTCTTTGGTATGGGCGGAAGAGATGCCGGACAATTATTATAGCCGCGCCGAAGGCACCAAAGATGCGGAACTGAAGGACTCGCTGAAGGCCATCATCCGCAATCATACATCCATGTCGTACGGCTCCGGAGTTAATTCCACGTGGGGAGTGTTTTACTACTCCGATCGGGACGAAGAAGGGTATTGCATGGATATGTATTGCGATTCGTGGCAGAAGTTCACTTCGCCCGGCACCGCTGTATCGGGTTGCAACATAGAGCACAGTTTCGCCAAGAGTTGGTGGGGAGGCAAAACCAATGATGCCTACGAGGATTGTTATCATCTCAATCCGTCTAACAGCACCGCCAACAGTTCGCGAAGCAATTATCCCTTGGGTGTGCCGGTGAAGGAATTTAAGGAGAACACCGGTTCGCTCCGCGTGGGTAAAATTCACCACGATTCGCTGAATACCGACTTTTGGGTGTTCGAGCCGAAGGATGAGTACAAAGGCGATTTTGCCCGGGCATACTTCTATATGGCTACTTGTTACGGCCATTGGTCGGACGGTACGTACGATCCTATTTGTACGCAATACCAAGGTTGGCGGTTGGATAACAAAGATGTCGGTTCGCGGTTTGCCATGCAGAACGACAATTATTTGGAGTTCCAACCTTGGGAGCAAGAGGTGCTGATAGCGTGGCACCGCCAAGACCCTGTGTCCATCAAGGAAATACGTCGCCAGGATGCGGTTAGCAATTTTCAGCACAACCGCAATCCGTTCATCGACTACCCGTATCTGGCGGAATATATATGGGGAGAGCGTGCTGGCGAAGAAGTGAATATGTCGCAGTTGATGTCCTCTTCGGACGATGCTTTTCTGCCGGGCGTAAGTAACGGTTGGCGAGGCGATTCGTTGCCCGTAGTGGTCAAACCCAAATACGGCGTGACGTGGATGGCCAACGGCGAAGAAATACGTGTGGATTCGGTTACGGTAAACAAGCGTGTGCAAACTATGCCCGATACGCCAATCAGCTGCTCCAACGAGAGTGCGCACTTCATGGGTTGGACCCCGACCCCCATCATCGGTATCAGCAACGACCAACCGGCTGTGCTCTACACCAAGACAACAGACATTCCCGCCATCACGGCTGACCTGACGCTGTATGCCGTCTTTGCCCGGCAGATCACCGGCGATGGCGGAGAAGCGGCAACCTATATCTTCGATGATGACCATCAGGAAGGCTGGACCACCAATGCCGGCTATACGTCCTACTGGCTGCTGGATGCCGGCAAGACGCTTGTCTCTCCGGAAGTCAACCTCGCCGGACTGGAGTCCATCACGGTCAAGATACGTACGTACGGAGGCTCCTCCTACAACAGGCTGACCGTGACGGCCGGCAAAGATACGGTGGCAATCATCACGACCACCACCGGCAAGACGATGACCGAATATACATGGACCAACACGGCATCGCTCACCGGCACATCGCCGCTGACCTTCTCCACCAATTACGGTACGGGACAGGGAATAGGTATCGAGTCGGCCGTCATCCGCGCCACGGGTGCCCGTGTGGTGTATGACCGCTATATCACGGTGTGCCAGACGGGAACGGAACTGATAGAGACGGCCGAGACCGGCAACACGGCGCGCAAAGTCCTCATCGGCGGACATATCTACCTGCAGATAGGTGATGCCCTCTACACCGTAGCAGGACAGCGTATCAAGTGATTCATCGCACTACTGCAATAAGAGAGCCCCGAGAGTTTGCGTACTCCCGGGGCTCTGCTGTCTTACTGCTCTTGCTCTGCGAAATAATCCATGCGAATCAGTTTGTCAGATATATTTGAGCGCCTGATGTATTCTTGCTCATCGGACGGCGAGTAATCGCCGAGAAACGAATGTCCCATGCCCTTCCAGTAGTAATCCTGCTGACCGATAGCCTCAAGCAATGTCGGGAAGATATCTATCTGGTTGCCTTGTCGGATAGTGACGGGCGATGTTATCTTCGGTGCCTTGACTATCAGCGGGCAACCGGCTTGGCCGGTACCGAAAGGCAGACGGGACCTCAGACCGTATTCGCGAACCTCATCGCTCATCCATGCATGGAAAATGCGGTGGTCTCCGGTGATGGCTATCACACTGTTGCTCATCACCTCTGCCGTGTCTGCCCAAGCCAGCAATCGTCCCAATTGGCGGTCGGTGAATCGCGCTGTCTGCATATAGTGGCGAAACAGTTCCGGCACGCTATCGGGTATGGCAACGCTATCCGGAGACGAATCGAAAGGAAGATGTCCCGACACGGTGATACCCATCACGCAGGCGGGCCCATCCAACGTGCGGAATGTCTCTATGATTCGGTCTGTCACGATGCTGTCGTTCCACTCAAATCGGCTGTCACTCTGCGGCTCTACCAATCGCTGATAGCCATAGGAAGCGGACACCACCGTTTGGTTCCACACGTTGCGGCACGGATTGACCACCGCACTATGGGGATAGAAATGCGCCAGGTTGGGGTATTGATGATGACCGTAATCGATGCAGGCTACTCCTTCTGTCGTCGGATACAAACCCGTGTTGACTATCAGTTGGCCGTCTCCCGACATGCCAAACCGTATTTGCGATGCTACATCCTCTACGTATAAGACCGGATGAGTTTGAATATATTCGTTGAGCGCGGGGCAGATAGGATGGCCGTCAGCGTCGGTTGCTCTTAGCAGCCACGATTCGAAACTCTCCACGAGCACAATCAGCAGGTTGCCCTGCGGCGTGTGGGCAGCGGATTGCGGGCCCATCATCTGCTTGAGTTCCTGCGTCTGTTCTGCGGTTAGCGCTTCGGGTTGGCTACGTTGCATAGCCGTCCGGATGGCATCTGCCGCCATGTACAAGGGATAAGCCAATATAGAGCGATGGCTGATGTATCTGGCTGCTTGGCGCTCGTTCTCGCTCACGTGCGCCGACAGACAATCGGGCATGTCGCACGGATTGAGCCATTTCCAGGTCAACTGCTCGTCCGGCAGAAATTCTTTTCTCACGTGCCGCCAACTGCAGTACGAGGCGCTGAGACTAAGCAACGCTCCCAGGCCGAGGACGGACACTAACTCCGTTATGCGGGCACGATGTGCTTCCCATGCAAAGCACAACAATGCCGGAAGCGAGAGAGCCGGTATCAACCATAGCGACGAGGAACAATAGGGCAGGACGCTGCTCCAGAAACCATTCATATTGCCGGTTAGCGACAGCAGATGCCAAGTGATGAACAATCGGTACGAACGATAGTAAAGGATATTGGCCAATATCCATAGATCGGCTATGCCGAGAACGATGAATACCGGGTATCGGCGCTTGGTCAGCAACACAGGTAGCGCCCACAGAACGGATGCAGCTGCATAGACTATATAGTCCGAGGTGTCCCACCATGGCGAGTCGGGATGCGCTATCAGTACATCAAACACCATACATTTGGCATATAGCAGAGCTGCTACCAATAGCCATCGGAGCCATCCTCCTATTCGATTATTACTCATAAAAATCTATATATACAAATCGTATCCGCGGGTCAATGGCAAACAGGCTGTCGGCCATGCTTCGTGTTATCTCGCCGCCGAACAGGGCAAAACTATCTCCATCGCATGCAGAAAGGTCCGGGCAATACGTGTAGTTGAACGTGTAGTGGCGCACCTCCGAAGGATCATCGGAGCGGACAGACGGCACGCGGCTGGCTAACACATGATAACCCATGGCCTGTAGCGCAAAATAGTCGTCGTCCGAGAAACACTCCACCCAGAGTCTATGCCGATAGGCATGAAACCAACGGTCAATAGTCGTCGGGTCAGATATCTTATCCGTCACCAGCGACAACTGTGGGTTGGTGGTCAGAATGGAATCTATCAGGCGGAAATCCATCGGTGTGAATTGGCCGTATATTCTGCGCGCCATAAACTGATCGTGTGTCGGTGCTTCTGTCCACTCAAAATTCCAATCATGCCAGGCTACCAGTTGATTGTCCGATGTCAGGCATAAGTCCAATTCGATATATTTCATGCCATGTTCCAGAGAGTTCTGCACGGCTTCTATACTGTTGGAATACCTATAACGCCCGACACTGCCTCCGGCGTGGGCAATATAATCGTGCTGAAATCTTACTTCCGGTTCCGTACATCCGGCAATCCCCATGATAAGTATTATTGCTACATAAAAGCAACTTGCAGAAAATCTGCTATTTACATCATGGGGGGGGTAATTTTAAACATCTGTTTTTAGTGCTTGGTGGTTATTTCTGTTGCAAAGGTACAGCTTTTTTTCGATATGTGCAAAATTTTCAGAGAAAAAGATGGAAAGAGTTAAAGAATGAAGGAATGAACGAATGATTTTTTAGAGCAATCGAAAATCCGGATAATTGAAGTTTGTATGAATGGAATGACAGGTAGCGGATATAATGACAGCGGCCCGCAGATGCGGACCGCTGCTATCAAAAAAACTGTTAATGAAAAAGAACTACTCTTTTATTTTACCTTGTTTCCTACCAGATCATACCAGTCATCACCCTTGCGGATATATAATTGACCGTCGCGAAGTATCTTTTGCACCCGGTCGGTCGTCTTGTTCGCATTGTGAATGCCGGTGGCGATTCGTTCTGTAACGGTGAGGTAGAGGATATAGGTGGAGTCGCAACCAAAGACGGACGGATAAGTCACGGTGATAGTGGTGTCACCCGGTGCTATCACGCTGAGGTCGATATCCTGCCATGTCTCGTTGGCTCCCTCCAGGATGGTCTTACTTGCCTTTACACGCGTAGTAGGCAGCATCTTGATAACCAGTTCTACAATCGAGTCACCGCCGTACATGTTCGGATCGCTGAGCAGAACAGACTCTTTGGTGGCATGCTTGTAGGTCTTGCCGTTGTAGATGGCTATCGTACCTGTACAGATGACGATGGTGTCTTTGCCGTAAGTCGTTGGCGGGGTTACAACCGTCAGGTGGAGCGTAAAGACGGAGTCGCAGCCTTGTTCTGTCCGATACTCTGCTACGAGTGTCGTGTCGCCTATCGCGAAAAGGCTGAGGTCTGTGCCTTGCCATGTCTCTGCAGCACCGCGGTAGATAGACAGATTTTCCTCTATGCTATAGGTTGGCAGAACGGTAACGCTGAGGTTGATGATGGAGTCTCCGCCCAGATGATTCTTCTGATTTGAGAGAACTTCAATCTGCTTAGCCTCACTATACCAAACGCCCTCAAACTCCAGCGAATCGCCCTGACAGAATGCCATGCCATAGGTACCATAGGTGGCAGGAGGAGGCAGGATAGTAATCTCCTGTGCAATCGGTTCTGCTGCATCGTAGAACTCGTTGCCCTCTTGCGTAGCGCTGATGGTAATAGTGCCTGCTGCCAGCGTGATAAGCGTATTGTTGCTGTCCACGTAGGCTATATTCTCGTCTGTGGAGGTGAACGATACCGCCAGTCCGCCGGAAGCGCTTGCCTCCAATTGATAGGTCTGACCGATATAGAGTTGCGGCAGTACTTGGTTCCACGTAATGGCCTGCTGGTGTTTCTCTATGCTTGTGGTAACCTCTACCTGCACGGTTGAGCTTGCGTAGAGCACCTCATTTTCTGGAGTGAAGATGACCGTATATGCCTGTGTTCCGACTTCGGGAGTGATAGTCGAATCAGCCCAAGCGAATGAGCCGGCTACAGAGGCTTCTCCGCCCTGCAGATGTGCATCGGCCAGCGTCTGACCGATAGTCAGGCTCGAAGCGGTGGGAGCAGTCACTATCTGAGTAGGCGTGCGCAAGATGTTGATAGTTTTGCTTGCCGAAACCTCGCTGTATCGATCGTCACCTGCCTGATATGCCGTTATCTCCACTTGTCCGGATTGCAGGATAATCAATTGGTCGTTCTCTACGTAGGCGATTGTGCTATCCGAACTCAGATAAACGATAGGCATGCCGCTGGAAGCAGAAGCCGTGAATGGAGCAATCGTATCGGTTGTATAGCACGTCTCCGGTAGAACGAAACCGCTGATGGTCTGGTTGAAGCCCACGCTCGTTATCTGCAGATTAATAGTCTGAGTGGTTGGTTGAGCCTTGCCGTCTGTAATAGTGATCTTACCGGTATAAACAGCGTTCTTCTCCTTTGGAGTGATAGATACCTCAAAGGTCTCGGTTGTACGATCCGCACAATCGGTTCCGATAGAGTTCTTGCTGATAATAAACGGACAATTGACATCGTTGCTCGTCACGGATATATCTACCACGTCAATATTGGAACGTGATACGGAGATGGTCTTCGACCAGCGCACGCTACGTTCGGCTGTCTCGCGAATAGCAGTCTCGCTGACCGACAACTCCTTCTTACGTGGAACGAGGATGTTGGTCACGGTCTGCTCCGAATAGTCGCCTGAGCGGAAGCGGATCTTGGTAGCCGACTCGTTCAGCGCATACGGACCGTAGTTCTTGCTGTCACCTAAGGTCAGCGAAGCCAGAAGTTTCCACTCCAGTCCGGAACCGAAGTTAGCATATTGCTCAATGTAGATAGGTTCGCGTTCTGACCATAGATATTGTGTGCCTCCGGCTCTGGCTGTGAAGGTCAATTGTGTCGGTTTGCCCACGAGATTGAACTCCTGAACGGCGTGCTTAGTCTTGTGGCCTTCTGAGAACGTGAAACTACGGTCAGCCAGCGCGTACTCGTCGCAAGCCGAATTCGGGTCGCGCACTTTGACCAGTTTGCGAAGCGAGTTGGAGATCCATGTCTCACCATTGATCTCACCGCCAGCCTGGGTAGCAATGATATATGCTTGGCCCGCATTGCCGGTGATGGTGAGAGTAGCATTGTTCTCGCCGCCCAGAGTGATACATGCAGACGAGCCTTCTTCTATGGTATAAGTGATCGTACCGCCGCTGGTAGCTTGCGCATTCAGCGAGATAGTACGGCCTGCATCGGTAGTCTTCAGACCGAGAAGGTCTTGCTCCCAACTAATGGTCTGCTTTTTCTGTGAAGTTACGGTAAACTGCTTAGCGGCAGTAGTTTCTGCGTATATATCGCTTCCACCGGCATATGCGGTGATGGTTGCGTTTCCGTTAGATATGGCATACAGATGTGTGCCATCGGCTGAAACAGCAATCACGTTCTCGTCGCTACTAGTATAGGTCAGAATCGCCTCTTCGTTGTCAGCTGTGGCAATCTCCGAACCTGTCAACGAATCTCCGGCATTCAGTACGTAATTGAGCGCGCTGAGTTCGGCATTCCAGTGGATAGATTGTTGACGTTTGGTAGTAGAGCCGAACGCGTTCACCTTCTTGGTTATGGTACCATTTGTGAGAGTGATAGTGGCACTATGGTCGCCTATCTCCTTGTCTCGGTCATACGTGACGGTGACGGTTTGTGTTCCGTACTTAGCTTTGGCTCCGAATGAAGCAGGAGATACCGAGAAGAGCTCAGGATTGCTGCTACTAACGGTCAGTGCATTGACGTTACACCATTCTACGTCAAAAGACAAGTCCGCTTTGCCCGAACTGATGGAACCTGCACCGAAATCCAACGAAGAGATAACAGCATCATTCACCTTCGGATCGTTTACATAGGATTGGTCTGTAATCTTGATGTTGTCAAAAGTACCCGAGTAGTTTCCGCTATAGCACAGTTTGATATATCGGGTTGATTTAGACAGCGTAATAGGACTTGCCGTGTACCAATCCGTTGAAACGGACACGATAGTTGATGTTGGGCTGACTGCAGACCACACTTTGGTCCAAGTGCTGTTATCCGAACTCTCCGATACATACCAATCCGGGTTAGTAGCAATACCACTATTACATTTATATCGGAACGTAATTTGGTTAGGTATGCTATTGGGGTCGAGAGCTATAATAACATATCGGTCGTCCCAATTAAAAGGATTGCTATCGCCTAACTTCAGTCCACCATCCCAAGAAGCATTTTGCTTCTTAATGGTAGTAGAATTTGAGTTGAAGTGCTGCTGGGAATAATTGGTGTTATACGGCATTTGCGCATAGGCTACCGATGAGCCTATGGCAAAAGCCGCCAACAACCATGTTTTGAGAATATGTTTCATAATCTTATTGTATTCTGATACCGGATACATTGTACAATGCATTTCCGCGACGGATGTAGAGTTTTCCGTTGTAGAAGAATTTAGTACATTGTGTATTGCCGGATTTGGTGTTTATGATACCTTCTGTCGGATCCACTATCGGGTCAAGTTCAGAGGTCTCGCTGTCGGCAAAGTCCACGCGATAGAGGTTGTAGGAGCCGGATTGAGCGTAGTCGTCTGCAATAACGTAGATGAAGATGCACTTGTGTGCGGCGTCAAAACCGATGAAGGTCTGTGCGGAGATGCCGTTGCCGGCTGCAGCAAACTTAGCGCAGTCGTCGCAGTAGTTGCCTTCTGCTGTAGCGATATGCTTGTCAAAGCTCTGTGCAGCATTGTCGATGGAGAAGGATTTCAGTTCCTTGTTGTAGATGATCTCGGCATCGTCCAGATAGACGGTGTCCAGTACATCCACTTTGGAGGTGATGGTTGTGTTAGAGTAAGACGAACCGCCACCCGGAACCATGTTGGTTGTGAAGGTAGTCAGGATATAAGCCGGTTTCTTGTCAGCATTGGCTGCTGCATATTCGAACGGAACAGACAGACGTTGCCATCCCATATCGTTAGTAGCCGCATAGTTAACACTTGCGCTACCAATCTTAATATCAGCATACGCGTCAGTAGCCTCCGGATCTTGGTAGCGTGCATTCGTAGTGATGATTGCACTCATTCGAGCTTTGTTGATCTCGTTGCTTGCGTTGCGGTCTGCCGGCTGGTACTTAGCCCAGAAGACAATCGAATCCGGACGACCGTTGAACGGAGTATTGAAGCCATCGTTGGTCGGGTCGGAGAAGTTATAGTTAGCAGCAGCATTTCCTGCAGTCGAAGAACCTGCGTTGATCTGTCCATTCGTGCAGTTACCATTGGCTTTTGCACCCAGAGCCATCTTAGACGACAACATTACACTATGTGCTCCCTTAGAGCCCGGACGAACCTGGGCGGACTGAACGAATTGGTCTGTGCCTTTGATGAAATCCACGAAATCACCTGTAGCGGTGTTAAATGAGTGCCATCCGGCCGGCTCACTATTGGTCCACTCGCCTTCGAAACCGCCGTTGGTCAGTGCGTAGTTCTGGGTGCGAAGAGCACTTCCCTGGAACAGAACATAAATCGGTTCCGGCAATGAAGGAGCTGCAATAGACAAGATCACCTGTGCCTGATCAGCTGTGATATAGGAATTGTAAGTAACACCACCGTCTTCCAAACCGTTAATTACGGTAATCGTAGCGCGCTCAGAGATGGAATCCAAATAGAGTGTTGCGCTATCCAAAGTCAGTTTGCCTGTTGCATCCATAGGGATATTAGGCAATACGATATTGCCGAGTTTACCGGCGTTGAACATGAAGTCCGGCAGTACAAAAGTGACAGCACTATCCACTACACCGGGCAACAAGTAAACCGATTTGTTCGGATATTGGGTGCCATCGATGATAAGGTTACCTTCAAACTGGCCGCATACATCCTTGACAGACACAGCCATCATTTGTGCCGAAATGATCAATCCGGCTACGAGAGTTGTAAAAATTCTTTTCATTGTAGTAAAGATTTTATTTAGTTATTATTGTATTCTATTGCCTAAAACATCGTATATCGATTCGTCTTTGCGAATGAAATAGAGTTTGCCGTTGTAGAGCACTTTGCGTGCTACCTGCTTGGAGTCGCGAGTGTTGCTTAGTCCGGTTGATATGTCCTCGCCGCGTACTGTCAGATTGAGAACCATAGTAGAGTCGCAGTCGTTCTCAGTATAGTAGGTAGCCTCGAGCGTATAATTGCCCGGAGTGAAGTAACTCAAGTTGTAGTATTCCCATTCTGCGTCATCACCCTCTCGGATAGTCAAATCTTGCGCTATCTCGTAGGTGGGCAGAATAGTAACGGTCAGGTTGATAATCGAGTCGCCGCCGTAGATATTCTTAGGCGAAATGCGCACTTCGCCGCTGAAAGCTTCGCCGTAGCATGTTCCTTCGTAGCACACTTCTTCGCCTTGGCAGGTCTCTAATTGATAGTAACCATACGTGACAGGAATGTCCGATACATGGAGCGTGAGTACATATACCGAGTCGCAACCATGGATGGTAGTCAGGCTGTCGTAGAAGAAATACGGGTCGTTGGATTGCGGCAGTCCCTGTATCGCTTGGCCTCGCCAAACTAAGTCTGCTTCGTTGACATACTTAGTCTCGTTGTATTGATAAGTCGGGAGTACTGTCAGCGTAAGAGTGTATACCGAATCCTTGCCGTATATGGACTTGTGAGAGTCGTAGATGACGAATTCTCCGGCTTTAGCAGTAGGTAGCACTTGGTTGTGCCAGGTAGCTGCTTCGTGTTGGCAGGCAGTAATCGTTTCGCTAAACGAATAGTCTATAGCCTCTACCGTCAGAGCGAGTGTGCGTAGTGAGTCGCAACCTGCTTGCGTCTTCAGCGTTACGCTGTCGCGATGCAGACCCGGAACAAGATTGGCGTATTGGCGTCCTTGCCATGAGTAGGTTTCGTTCATCTTAATGGTTGCCGTAGTCGGAATAGAGTAAGTAGGCAGGACATTCAGCGTCAGCGTAATGATGGAGTCGCCGCCACGTGTGTTGGGAATAGTGGTATTGTATGTTCCTGCCTCGGTGAGGTTGGAGAACATGTTGTCCGAATAAGGCTCGTTGGCGCAAGTGGTGGCCGAATAGGCATATTCTGTGTCATAAATAGGTTCAGCCATTTGCAATGTGTATACGGAATATGCGCGTGCCTGCGAGTAGTTTTGAGCCACTACGTAAACATGCACCTGATTGTTCTCAGCGTCATAACCAATGAACGATTTGGATGCCTTACCGTTGGAGGTGGCAGCAAAGGTGTAGTCCTGGTCGCTGAACATATTCTGCGTTGTGGCTTGCCCGTTGGAGAATGATACGTCGGCACCATTCATCTTCAGCGATGTGAGCGCGTGGTTGTAAACCATCTCCACGTCGTCCAGGTAGATATTGTCGTAGTGGTATGTTTTGTTGAACACACTTCCCTCTGAATAGGTAGAACCGCCTCCAGGAGTCATGTTGGTTGAGAAGGTGATGAGCACATAGGCTGCCGATGCGGGATTGACGTTCGAATAAGTGAACGGCACAGCCAAACGCTGCCAATCCATGTTCTTAGCCGTATAGTTGAGAGTGGCATCAGCGATACGTGCTTTTCCGTAATCTCCACTCTCCGGATCTTGATAACGGGTATTGGTGGTTACTACTGCACGCATTCGGGCTTTGTTGACAGAATTGTTCGGGTCCTTGTCGGCGGGAATATACTTTGCCCAAAAGACGATAGAATCCGGATTGCCGACAAATGGTGTGTTGAAACCAGACTTGGAAGGATCTGAATAGTTGTAGTTTCCTTCCGGATCATTCGCAGTCATAGAGCCTGCATTGACGCAACCATTCGTGCAGTTACCATTAGCTTTGACTCCGACAATGAGGTTCGAGGCAATCATCACACTATGTGAGCCGGTCGAACCGGGACGTTTATCGGTGGATTGTTTGAACTGGCTGTCACCGCCGGCCATGGAAGCGAAATTTCCTGTTGCCGTTCCAAACGAGTGCCAGCCGCCAGGCTCATTGTCGGACCAATTGCCTTCGAAACCGCCATTGTTGATAGCATAGTTCTTGTTGGTTACTCTGTTGCCGTTGAACAGAACCATGATCGGTTCCGGCAATGAGGACGCTGCAATAGAGAGCAGCACTTGCGCTGACGTTGCGCTGATGATAGAGTTGTAGGTCGTGTTACCCTCCTTTATGCCGTTCAATATATCAATCGTGGCACGCTCGGAGATAGCCCGGATATACAGGCTGCTGTTTTCCAATGTCAGTTTGCCGCTTGCGTCCATAGGAATGTTGGTCAAGACAATATCACCCAACGAAGCGTTGTTGAACTTGAAATCCGGCAATACAAAGGTGATGGTGTTTGCCTGAGTGCCGGGTAAGATATAGACATCTTTGCCATTATACGGCTGGCCGCCTACTATCAGATTGCCGTTAAACAAACCTGCTACGTCATTCACCGTAATAGCCCAAGCTGAAACGGCTACACAAGCAGCCAACATAAAAACTGTAAATATTCTTTTCATAATACCTAATTATCTGCGATTTAGTAATTTACGATTATTAGAAACTAATGTTCATTCTGCAAACGAATGTGCGTGGCGCAGCCAATGCCATCGGTCGGAAACTGTACTCCGTATTGAGCAGATTGTTGATCAGGAACTGCATCTCCAGGTGCTCTTTGAACCGGAAGGCGCAACGCAGATCCATGGTGAAGATATCCGTGTTGTGTCCCATCCAGTAGTCGTGCAGCGACATGCCGTCTTCGTAGCCGAAGATGAACTTGCGAGCATAGTCCATCAGGTCGTCTGCCGCTTTCTCTCGCTCGTCCACCATCAGATAGTCCACAGCCAACATCTTACTGCGATACGACATGTTCATTCCCACAGAGAACCACTTGTAGTTGTAGTCCAGCGTTGCCTTGAACGAGTGTTTGTTGCGATACTTCAGATACTTGGTATCGTTAGACTTGTTCTTCATCTGCAACGGGTCGATATATAGTTTCTCTTGCTCTATGCGTGCATCGTTGTCCAGGTCTTCCGGTTCGGTAAAGGTGTAGCCAATCGAGTAGGTTAGACCCATCTCTTTTTTGATGTCCACCTTGCCGCTTGTGCTCACTTCTGCTCCATATATACGGGCATGGTTGACGTTGACAAATTGTGCACCGATACCCAATCCCGCTCCGCTGAGCGATTTGGTCGCCTTGATACCGTCTATCATGTTCTGCAACTCATCTATCACATCGTACATCGAGTTGATCATCGAGTAATCGGAGTTGCGGAACAAACCGAACTGATACTCTATCATGTTGCGATACTCGGTGTAGAATGCTGCTATATCCAATGTTCCGGTGACAGGGCCGAACTTGTAGAGTTGCTTATAGCCAATCTCTGCGTTGTAGCCCGATTCAGGCATGATATTGTGGTTCGGATAGACTCCCACACCGCCGATATCTTTGCGGGCAAACTTCTCCGTGATAGACGGATTGCGGTAGCCTTGTCCGAAGCTGGCGCGAAGGAATCCGGCTTTGTATATTTCCCAGTTGAGTCCTGCGCGGAAAACCGGACGTACCGGGCATAACCAGCTGCCCAATTGAATGTTAGCCTCCTTGTAGCGATCATCCATTCGGTAGTACTCCAAGCGCACGCCTGCGCTGAGTGACAGACGATTAGCTATGCGGTGGTCATATTGCAAATAGGCTGCCACATTGTCCGTGTGGTGAGTTCCGGTTATGTTAGCCGTATTGGTGATGTGGTTCCAGTTGACACCGGTGGTCAAGCGCACGCCTGAGTTCCACTGTTTGGCAAACTGATAATCCACATAGGCATTGTAGGTTAACTCGGGACGAGTAGGTGCGTCGTCAGCCAGCAGCGACATAGCGTAGGCAACGGCATCCTGCAGTTCTGCTACCGTACCCGTATAGCCCAAACCGTTTTGTACCAGGTCTATACCATTGACTATTGCGTCCAACCATTGTTCGTTTTTGATAGGAACGGCCACACCCTTGAATGTTACCAGCAGTGCATCTTCCATTGCCATGCCGCCATCTACATAACCTTTTATCTGGTCGTAATATCCCTTTATCTTATCCAAGTCAAAACTAGTCAATCCCCATTTGAGCAAGTCCTCTGTGCTGATGGTAGCCGATGGTGTGGTCAGGTTGTCGGCCGTCATGTAGAAGCGTGTACGCAACTTATGCGAAATACCTTTCTCCGTATCGTCGTAGTTGAAGAACGGGTCGATATTGAAGTTGTGCTCCTTGCGGCCCATATTGGTCAGCGGAGACGGATGAATCGGGTCTTTCGGACTACGCCAGATGAAGAAGTCTCCATACTGGTTAGCCACGTAGTTGAGATTCAAACCCATATTCATGTATTTCTCGCCGTCCATAGGCTTGTGGTACGTCATGTTTCCTCCCAAACGGATACGGTCGTTGTAGCTTTGCTGGCGGTAGCCCTCGTCGCTAAAAGCACTAATGGCAGCCGATAAGTCAAAGTCTCCCGAGCGTCGTGAGTGGGATGCCTCTGCTCCGTAGTACAACGGCAGTCTGGCGCCGGTATGCGCATATTGCTTGTAGTTGTCATAGACACCAACGTAGCCCGAAGCCTTGGTCTGAGGAGTGAGTCCCGGACGTTGGGTACGCACATTGATAACGCCGTTCAACGCAGACGAACCGTACAGAACGGATGATGCTCCCTTCACAACCTCCACTTGAGCCACATTCTCCAGCGGGATATTGTTCCAGTTGATCTCACCTGTCTTGGGATTGAGTATCGTCATTCCGTCCATCAACACCTGACAACGGCTGCCGACGCTATAGGTCCATCCTCCGCCGCCGCGAATACTCGGTTGTTTGTCTATGATCTCCACGCCCGGTAGTGTCTGCAAGGTGGCAGACAGATCTGTCGGAGCTTGGCTGCGCAGAGCTTGCGGCTTGAGCACTTCCATCGAAACGGTCACATCCGTCTGACGTTGCTCAAAGCGTCCTGCGGTCACTACTACATCATCCAACAACTCGTTGTGCGGCAACATTGCCACATTCAACTGAGGTGTTACTATGCTGACTATGTGGGTCTCAGTGTCATAACCGATATAAGAGAAACATAACTTAACCGGTTTCTTCAGGTCGAGAGAAAGCGTATAGCGACCATCTATATCCGTCACGGTTCCTACCGATTGATCGTCGCAGTTGAAAATCGTTACACCAACTAAAGGTTCGCGTGTCTGCAGATCTGTTACGACACCTGACACCTTATTTTGCGCGCTCACATGCACGCAGTACGAAAGAGATAAAATAAGGAATAAAAATACCTTTTGCTTCATTATTTTTTTACTTAAATTAATAAACAGACTTTTCCAAATACGCTGCAAAATTACAACTTTTAGATTGAACAAACAAATTTTTAAAAGAAAAAATACATAATTAGGCCGTTTTTTAATTGCAATCTTAAAAAAATGTACATTATTCTTAATTTCTAACATGTTTTCTTTTGAGCGATATTAAAAATCAACCTGTTTGCAATCTTAAAAAATGTGCATAAAATCGAAACATTTCACACTTTTTTAAAAATCAAAATAGAGAAATAAATCTTACTCCCGGTGTGGAAATATGGGGTGTAAAAATATTATTTGATATCAAAAATTTGTGTATTTCACAAAAAAGCTGTATCTTTGCACTCGAAATACAAAAAGTGGTTATGAAACTCATTGCTCCTTCTGTTTTGTCGGCCGATTTTGCCCACTTGGAAAACGACCTTCAGATGATCAATCGCAGCCAGGCAGACTGGTTGCATGTCGATGTGATGGACGGCGTTTTTGTGCCGAATATTTCCTTTGGTTTTCCGCTGATGAAGCCGTTCAAACAATATTGTACCAAGCCTCTGGATGTGCACCTGATGATTGTTCATCCGGAGAAGTACGTGGAGCGTTTTTGTGACGCGGGAGCATGGTCGGTCGGCTTTCATCTGGAGGCGGTAGAAGACCCGATGCCCATATTGGATTTGATAAAGGCAAAAGGAGTGCGTACTTGCCTGACAATCAATCCGGACATAGCTGTTGAACGCCTGGTCCCCTATTTGGATAAGGTGGACATGATTCTTCTCATGTCGGTCTTTGCCGGTTTCGGGGGGCAGAAATTCATTCCGGAGACGAAGGACAAAGTGCGTTTTGTTAAAGCTGAGATTGAGCGTCGCGGGCTCAATACGCTTATTGAGATAGACGGCGGCGTTAACACACAGAATGCTTCGTCGCTCTTTGAGGCGGGAGCCGATGTGCTCGTTGCCGGAAGTGCCGTTTTCGGAGCTCCGGACCCGGAAGAGGCTATCCGCAAAATGAAAGAATGAGCCTGCCTCCAAACCCCGATAAAACCCCGATAAAACCCCGACAAAAGTTCGACTTGCCTTCGATATGTCTTCGTATCGATTACGAGACGGATACGGGACAGATACGAGACGATAGTGAGTCAATCCTAGACAATACGTGGGTCGATTAGCGGTCGATTTCGGTATCGAAAAGGGTGCTTGCGCGCGAAAAAGGTGTGCTCCGCGAATCCTGAAACAGAAATTTTGCAAGGACGAAATGACAAAATAACGAAAAGTAGCATATACATTTGTATATGTCATTTTTTTGTTGTACCTTTGCGCCCGATTTTTAAATTGGCTTAGTGTGGCCTATAATCAAAGATTATGCAGAACATTAGAAATATAGCAATTATTGCGCACGTGGACCACGGCAAAACGACCCTGGTCGATAAAATGCTGTACACTGCGCACTTGTTCCGTGACAACGAGAACAAAGGTGAACTAATCCTTGACAACAACGACTTGGAGCGTGAGCGTGGTATAACCATTCTGGCGAAGAATGTCGCTATCGAGTACAAGGGAGTGAAGATCAACATCATAGACACTCCGGGGCACGCAGACTTCGGCGGTGAGGTAGAGCGTGTGCTGAACATGGCTGACGGCGTACTGCTGTTGGTGGATGCCTTCGAAGGCCCGATGCCTCAGACCCGTTTCGTGCTGCAGAAAGCACTGGAGATCGGATTGAAGCCAATCGTAGTGATCAACAAGGTGGACAAGCTGAACTGCCGTCCGGACGAGGTGCAAGAAGAGGTGTTTGACCTGATGTGCAACCTGAATGCAACCGAAGAGCAGTTGGACTTTCAGACGCTGTACGGTAGTGCTAAGAACGGCTGGATGAGTACCGATTGGCACAAGCCGACCGACAATCTGACCGACCTGATGGACGCCATCATCGAGTATATACCTGCTCCGAAAGAGAACCCGGGTACACCGCAGATGTTGATCACCAGTCTGGACTATAATAGCTACGTGGGCCGTATCTGTATCGGTCGTGTACATCGCGGCGAGTTTAAGGACGGACAGGCCGTAACGCTGGCTAAGAAAGACGGCACGATGGTGAAAACCAAAATCAAAGAACTGCACACCTTCAACGGAATGGGTCATGTAAAGACCGACGTAGTGAAGAACGGCGATATATGTGCGATGATCGGTATTGACGGCTTTGAGATCGGCGACACCATCTGCGACGCAGAGAATCCGGAAGCACTGAAGCCGATTGCTATCGACGAGCCGACGATGAGTATGACCTTCTGCATCAACGACAGCCCGTTCTTCGGTCAAGACGGTAAGTTCGTGACCAGCCGTCACATACAGGACCGTCTGAACAAAGAGTTGGAGAAGAACCTGGCGCTGCGCGTAGAGAAAGGCGCAGAGGAAAGCAGCTGGCGCGTGTTCGGCCGTGGTGTGCTGCACTTGAGCGTGCTCATCGAGACCATGCGTCGCGAGGGATACGAACTGCAGGTGGGTCAGCCGCAAGTAATCGTCAAAGAGATAGACGGCGTCAAGTGCGAACCGGTGGAGAGCCTGACGGTGAACACGCCGGAAGAGTGCTCGGGTAAGATCATCGAGTTTGTATCTACCCACAAGGGCGAGATGACCAAGATGGAGATGGTGAATGACCGAGTACACCTGGAATTCACTATTCCGAGCCGCGGAATCATGGGAATGCGTACTTATGTGATGAACGTCAGCGCAGGTGAGGCTATCATGGCACACCGCTTCCTGGAGTACCAGCCGTGGAAGGGCGATATAGTGAAACGTAATAACGGTTCGCTCATCGCTATGGAGACCGGTACAGCTTATGCTTACGCGCTGGACAAACTGCAAGACCGCGGTAAGTTCTTTATCGATCCGCAAGAGGAAGTGTATGCCGGTCAGGTGGTGGGCGAGAACGCCAAAGAAGGCGATATCGTGATTAACGTGACTAAGAGCAAGAAACTGACCAATATGCGTTCGAAGAGCGCAGACGACAAGGCAGTATTGGCTCCGCCGGTACGCATGAGCCTGGAGGAAGCGCTGGAGTACATCAAGGAAGATGAGTACGTAGAGGTTACACCGCACGCAATGCGTATCCGCAAGATCATTCTTGACGAATTGGAGCGCAAACGCGCAGGACGCGTGTAAGCACGGCTTACGCCGACCGCTCACGGTGTTCGCTGAAGGAGTAAAGACCGTTCGTTACACTCACTAAAGGAGTAAAGACAAAACACTATCGGCTGGGTGTAGCAGCTCAACTATTAGACGAGACAAACAAGTCTTTATTCCTTACTCCTTACTCCTTACTCCACAATCGGAACAAACAAAATAAACAACATAACAATGCAAATCAATCAAACAGAAATCAAGGACCTGAAGGCAGTGATTACGCTCACATTGGAGCCCGCTGATTATCAGGAGGAAGTAAACAAACAACTGAAGCAAGTGCGCCAGAAAGCGCAGATTCCGGGATTCCGTCCTGGTATGGTACCGGTAGGCTTGGTAAAGAAAATGTACGGCAAGGGAATCTTGGCCGACGTGCTGAACAAACTGGTAGGTGAGAACCTGCAAAAGCACATTGAGGACAACAAATTGGCAATCCTGGGTGATCCGCTGCCAAACGAGGAGAAAACTCCGGCTATCGACATGGATACGCAGGATACTTTCACCTTCGCATTTGACATCGCTGTTGCTCCGGAGTTTGACGCTAAACTGACCGCTAAGAACAAACTGACCGAATATGAGATTGAAGTTACCGACGAGATGGTAAACAATCAGGTAACTTCTTACAGCGAGCGTTTCGGTGAGTACGAGCAAGCTGACGAAGTAGCAGAAGGCGATATCGTTAAGGGTCTGTGCAAAGAGGTTGGCGGCGAGATCGTCAAAGAAGGCGCTATCCTCAATCCGCAATACATGAAGCAAAAGACCCAGGCTAAGAAATTCATCGGTGCCAAGAAAGGTGAGACCGTGACTTTCAACCCGGCTAAGGCATATGAGAACGAGACCGAAATCAGTTCGATGCTCGGAATCAGCAAAGAGCAGGTGAAGGACCTGAAGAATGACTTTACATTCGAGATTCAGGAGATCACCCGCCACAAGGCTGCCAAGATTGACAAAGACCTGTTTACTAAGGTTTACGGCGCAGATGCTCCGAAGGATGAGGCTGCTTTCCGCGCAAAGATCAAAGCTGAGATCGAGGCTAACATGGCTGAGGATAGCAAGTACAAATTCGGATTGGATGCCAAAGAGGCTATCATGAAGAAGATGGAAGGTCTGGCATTCCCGGAGGATTTCCTCAAACGTTGGGTGCTCGCTACTAACGAGAAGATGACTCAAGAGGAGTTGGATAAAGATTTCCCGAAGATGCTTGAGGAACTGAAATGGCACTTGGCTAAAGATCAACTGATGAAGGAGTACAAAGTAGATGTACAGAAAGAAGAGGTTGAGGCTTATGCTAAGGAGATTGCTAAAATGCAGTTCATGCAGTATGGTCTGATGCACGTTGATGATCAGTACTTGGCTCAATATGCACAGGACATTCTCAAGCAAGAGAACCAACTGCGCGGCATCGTTGAGCGTGTGGCTGAGAACAAGATCTATGACGCGCTGAAGGGCGTAGCTAAGATCGAGAAGAAGGCTATCTCGCACGAGGATTTCGGCAAACTGTTTAATTAAGACCGCTTGCACTACTCGCAGAAAGAATAAGGATCGTTCGCTGCATTCTATAGTAAAGAATAAAGACCGAACGGTTGCTCGCAGACGAAAGCATTTAAATCTTAGCTCCTTATTCCTTCAGTACGAAGGACGGTCTATAATCCTCATTAAAAGATGACAAGGATTCACTTCATAGCTATAGGTGGCGCAGCCATGCACAATTTGGCGCTGGCTGTCGCTTCCAAAGCGGGTTATCGGGTAACGGGCTCGGATGACGAGATATTCGATCCGGCTCTGTCCCACCTGCGCGATGCCGGCCTGCTGCCCGATGAAATGGGGTGGCATCCGGAACGTATCACGCCTGATATAGATGCTATTATATTAGGAATGCACGCGCGCGAGGATAATCCCGAACTGGTACGTGCACGTGAACTGGGGCTGAAGATATACTCTTTCCCCGAGTATCTGTACGAGCAGACCAAGGATAAAACCCGTATCGTAGTGGGCGGTAGTCACGGTAAAACCACCACCACCTCTATGATTCTATATGTGCTCCAACGCCTCGGTATCGAAGCCGATTATATGGTGGGAGCGCAGATAGAGGGCTTTGAACGAATGGTTCGTCTGAGCGACACGGCCAAGTATGCCGTGTTTGAGGGAGATGAGTATTTGACCAGCCCGCTCGATTTGCGTAGCAAATTCCTCTGGTATCACCCGCACGTGGCTATCCTGACCGGTATAGCGTGGGACCATATCAATGTGTTCCCGACTTTCCCGCAATATGTGGATACCTTCCGTCAGTTTGTGGACAGTTTTGAACCTAACGGTACATTTATCTACTACGAAGGCGATGAGAATCTGCGTCAAATAGCAGAGCACGCACGCAAAGATATCACTTGTGTTCCATACAACGCCTATGAAGGCGATGTTGAGATGCAAGTGTTCGGTCGCCACAATATGCAAAACCTGCAGGCAGCTATGTTGGCTTGCCGCAGTATAGGTGTGAAGTCGGAGGATTTCTATCGCGAGATCAGTACATTTACCGGAGCAAGCAATCGTCTGGAGAAAATATATGAGACGGCAGATAGTGTAGCGTACAAGGATTTTGCCCATTCACCGAGCAAGTTGAAGGCTACCGTCAATGCGGTAAGAGAGCGCTATCCGGAGAAGAAACTGGTGGCAGCCATGGAACTGCACACGTTCTCTTCGTTGATGGCAGATTTTCTGCCGCAATACAAAGGATGCATGGCTGAGGCTGATGTGGCTTGTGTCTATTTTAATCCAAAGGTGATAGAGCACAAGCGATTGACGCCGATTACTACCGAAGAAGTACGTGCGGCGTTCGGCTCGAAAAACGTACAGGTCTTCACGGATAGCCTGGCTCTGCAATCCTATCTGCGTAGTTTGGACTATCAAGAAACAGCTCTGCTGATGATGTCCAGCGGAACCTTCGACGGAGTGAATGTGAAGGCTCTGGCTGAAGAATTATTGAATAAAAACACTAAAAAGTAGCAAAAAATCAGATTTTTTTTGCATATGTCAAAAAAAAGCTGTACCTTTGCACGCTTTTTCGCGTAAGAATATAACAATAAACCAATAAGACAATGAAACGTACATTCCAACCATCACAACGCAAGCGCCGTAACAAACACGGTTTCTTGGAGAGAATGGCAACCGCTAATGGTCGCCGCGTGCTGGCTGCGCGTCGTGCTAAAGGTCGTAAGAAACTGACCGTAGCTGACGAGGGTCGCCACAAATTTTAACTAGAGGCGTACGCCAAAACAAAACCGCAAATACAGGGAAAAGAGCATTGCCTCCTTTCCCTTGTTTTGCTAACTATGTTAGTAATCATCAGAAAATCATCTGTAATACATAATATTAATAGAATATATGGAATCAACCCGTCAACATAAAATAGCTCGTCTGATACAAAAAGATATGAGCGATATTCTCTTGCGCTACGCGCGCACCTTGCACGGAGTGTTGATCTCGGTGAGCGAAGTGCGCGTGTCAAGCGACTTGAGTATAGCGCATATCTATCTGTCGATCTTTCCGCAAAACCGCGTAGAAGAGACTATGCAACAGATAGAGGAGAATGCCCATCATTTCCGTGGCGAAATGGGTACGCTTGAGCGTCATCAGTTGCGTGTCATACCGGAAATTCGTTTCCACTTGGATGAGACGATAGACCGAATGGAGCGAATAGACGACCTTCTGAAACGCTAATACAACTTGGCGATGGCTTCCTTTGAGCAACATATTGCCTGGCGGTACCTCTTCTCCAAGAAGGGACACAATGCCATCAATATTGTGTCCGGAGTAAGTGCCGCGGCTGTCGCTGTGGTGACCGCTGCCATGGTGTGTGTACTCAGTGTGATGAATGGCTTCGGTTCGCTCGTAGAGCAGATGTTTTCCGAGTTCGATCCCGTGCTAATGGTCACCTCATCGGAAGGTCAGACTTTTCGTACTGACACTCTGCCTATTCAGCAATTGCGCGCCATGAGCGAAGTGTCAGTGGTATCAGAGCAGTTGGAGCAGACAGCATTGGTTCGCTATAAGGAACATCAGTTGCCGGCGCGTGTAATGGGTGTTGATTCGCTCTTCACGCAGACCGCGCACATAGATTCTATCATCACAGATGGCTACTTCAGCGTGTGGGACGGCGCTTTTGATCGCACTGTCTTGGGGCGCGGTTTGGCATCCCAAGTGGGAATCAATGCGCACTTCACCGGTGCTCTCCATCTCTATGCACCCGAACGCTTCGGACGCATCAATATGATGCGACCGGACTTGTCGTTGCGTCATGAACATGCCTTTATAGCCGGTACGTTTGCGGTTAATCAATTGGAATATGACGACCAACTGATGTTGGTGTCGTTGCCCTTGGCGCGCCGGTTGCTTGACTACGACAGTTGCACAGTAAGCGCCCTGCGCATCGAGCCAAAAGCTACTACAAATAGAGAAATTAAACGTGTAAAGAAAGCGATAGTCAAGACATTGGGGCACGGATATATAGTGCATGATCGGTACGAACAGCAGGCGGACTTCTTCCGTATATTGCGTATTGAGAAACTGCTCACATTGCTGCTGATGGTGTTTATTCTGCTCATAGCCAGTTTCAATATCATCGGTTCGCTTAGCATGCTCATTATTGACAAGAGTGAAGATATACGTATCATGTCACACCTGGGAGCAGATGAACAGACAATACGTCGTTTGTTCCGTTTGGAGGGGCAACTCATATCGTCGCTCGGAGCAATAGTCGGGATCATTCTCGGTGTGTTGGTTTGTCTGGGACAGCAGTATTTCGGTTGGCTCAAATTGGGTGACGGTACCGACTATGTTATTTCTGCGTATCCGGTGGAGGTACAAGCAGTGGACATCTTGCTGGTAACAATCATCGTGCTGGCACTCGGTATGATAGCCGCGTGGTACCCGACCTATAAAATGGAGATTGACAAATAAGTAATAGGAATGAAGAAACGCGTACTATATATATTGTTTTTGGTTGTAGTGCTCTATATGCCATCGTGCAATAAGTATCCGACAGAAAAGCGAAATGGTGTGCCGACCGAGTACACGGAGGCGTGGCTGGAGATATACGATCATTGCTATGACTCGATAGAGAACAATGTGGTCGCTTTGGATCTCTATTCCGCCGAGTTGACGTTGGACAAAGATCATCATATGAAGGGTACAGGGTATAATCTGTATATATCCGACATCTTTGTGTCAGACTCGCTGCTGGCGAGCGGAATATATCACAGTGACACCACTGCACAAGCATATACTTTCTTGCCTGGACGCGCCTTTGAGGATACACCCACCGGCATGTATCTGCTCTACGTGGAGAATGACCAGCTGATGAGTATCCAACTATTGGACAGCGGAACAATCGTTGTGCGCGATACCACAGATCATCTAACGGACCTGCAGATGACTTTCTACTACAGGAACGCGTACGGCAACAAAGTAACCTATGAGACACATTATCAAGGCGCACTCATCCCATGGAAAAAACTGCCAAAGAAATAGGTATATACCGGGAATATCACACTTATCTTCGTCTAGAACGAGGCTATTCGGAGAATACTGTCGAAGGCTATGAGATGGACCTGACTAAGTTGCGTTCGTATATGGACGAACATGGTATAGACATTGTGCATGCCTCGTTCGACGATCTGCAGGCTTTTGTCTTCGACGCATTTTGCACAATACAATCATCGGCTACGCAAGCGCGTGTCTTAGCAGGTATCCATTCGTGGTACCGCTTTTTGCTCTACAAGAACTATATTGATCAAGATCCATCCGAACTATTGGAGGGACCAAAGAAGGACAAGCACCTGCCGGTTGTGCTCTCATTGGAAGAAGTCAACAGGATGATGTCCGCCATCGACCTGAGTAGCAACGAAGGCCATCGCAACAGAGCGATGATGGAAATGCTCTATGGCAGCGGGTTGCGTGTAAGTGAATTGGTGGAATTGAAACTCAGTCACATCTATCCGGATGAACACTATATGCTGATAGACGGCAAAGGCAGCAAGCAACGCTTGGTGCCCCTCTCTCCCGTGTCAGAAGAGTGGTTCGGTTATTGGCTGCAAGAACGTAGCGCGTGGCCTCTGAAACCCGAGTCAAAGGACATAGCCTTCGTCAATCGTTATGGCCGTCCGCTGACACGCGCCATGGTGTTTACTATCGTCCGCAGACTCTGTGCCGAGGCTGGTATCACTAAGACCGTATCGCCCCACACTCTACGCCATTCATTCGCAACTCACCTATTACAGAATGGAGCCGACCTGCGTGTTATACAGCAACTGTTGGGACATGAAGATTTGGCTACCACAGAGATTTATACTCATCTGGATGTTCAGGATTTGCGTAAAGCAGTTCTACAATACCATCCGGCTAATAGAGATATGTGATAGCTAATGTATGAAGTGTAGAAATATTCGCATATGGTTGGTCGTATTGGGGATGCTACTTGTGTCGGCAACACAAGCGGTAGAGACTATCGTTGTAGGCGATGTGGTCAGCGAGACGACGGGAGAACCGATAGCGAATGTGAATATACATTTTCGCGGAACCAAAATAGGAACGACCAGTGATGAGACAGGTGCTTTCTTTATGCGGGTGGATCTGCAGGCTAAGATGCAACTGGTGTTCTCTGCCGTTGGGTGTCAAACTCAGCGCTACGATATAGAACCCGGTGCAATGGCTGGTATGCAAGTTGTGATGCGTGAACGAGTGGCACTAATAGACGAAGTAATGGTCACTCCTGGAGAAAATCCCGCCATTGAGATATTGCGTCAAGTGAGAGCGCATCGCGAGCAGAACGACCGAACACTGCATGACGAATGGACTACAACCATGCGGCATGAACAATCGCTCTATATATCCGACATCTCGCGCCGCCATTTGCGACGCGCACTATGGAATAGTCTGCAATCCGGCATGTTGCGCCGCGAAGATTCTACCTATCTGTTGCCGCTCTATCGCGAGAGACAATCGTATCGTCTCAGCGGCAAAGAGATGATACCGGCCAATGACCGACAGACACAAGCACTTATCCTTACCGCAACAGACTATTCGGTGCTACTGGGCAGCAAGTGTAATCTGAATTTCTATCAGAACAATGTATCGCTCATGGATCATTCGTTTCTTTCGCCGCTCGCTGCTAACGGAAATCTGTATTATCGCTATTATCTGGCGGATTCGATTGACGCGGAGAAATACACTATTCGTTTCAGAACCCGCAATCCGTTCTACGCCACATTTAACGGCGAAATGACAATAGACACGGCTACTTATGCGCTGCGCAGTATAAAAGTATATGTGCCATCTGAGAGTGGCGTCAATTATCTGAATAACATGCATATATCGCAATCGATGGCTGCTGACAATACTTTAGAAGAAGAACAATTGTCCATATTGCTCGATTTTGCAGTACTCAATGATACCTCGCGCCTGTTTCCCACTGTGTTGATACAAAGCAGTCTGAGAAATCCGAATGTAGCAAGCAAACCAATATCGGCTCAGAGTAGCCAAATAGAGAAGTGCACACCCGTGGTTTCGGATAGTGCTTTCGCCAAGTTAGACAGCATGCCTATCATTCGTGTGGCCAAATGGTTCGCAACGATTGCTACGACCGGATATATACCAACAGGAACTGCAGTGGACATAGGTCATATAGAAGAAATACTGCAGATCAACCACCATGAGGGAGTACATATTGGTTTGCCCTTTCGTACGAACGCAAAGATGTCGGAGTTGGTGTCGCTGGAAGCCAGTGTCGGATACGGATTTCGCGATCGCAAGGTGAAAGGAATGGGACGCGTATCGCTCAATCTGCCCACCGAGCGACGGAATATATTGCAGGTGGAGTACCACGACCGCTATATATGGTCGGATGTGGACGATTTTGACCGTCTGTTGCGTGAAAACAGCATGGGATGGGGCGACTTTGACTTTACGTCTTATGCCTTTGAGGCACTTCACCGAGATTCGCTGTGTATCAATACCGCAATGCGCCAGCGTCTGGCGCAAGTTCACTGGTGGGCAGATTGGTCTCAGCATGTAGAAACACATCTCTATGCGCGCGCAGGCTGGCAGCAGGATTATGCATACCAGTCGCTCTCGACTATAGTGCGTCTGGGATGGGGTGAGCGCAAATACGACGGCTATTTTATGCGGCGCTATGCATATAGTACGCGTTACCCGGTTTTGTACCTTGGTTTTGAGACAGGGCATTGGGCCGAGAAGATCGATTCCAGATATAACTATTCAGATAATACGTCTAATCTCTATGCCCATCTGCGTGTATTGTTGACTCAGCGTGCTCAGCTTGGTATGGGTGGAACGCTTAACTATGCGTTGCAGGGCGGAGCCATCTTCGGCAAAGTGCCTGCCACCATGCTCTGGCAGGCTGCGGCTAATCAGGGCTATGCTTATGACCCGTATAGGTTTACTTTGCTGCGTGGCGGAG
>JAILDU010000013.1 GCA_024689005.1 Paludibacteraceae bacterium | reverse complement strand
TGGTGACGGATGTACATATCCAGCGTCTCCGTGTCGTAATACATAGTGTCGTATGTAGCAATCCGTTTGCCGTCAATCTCCTGCGCATAATAATCCGCTTGTGCTGCCTCTAAAATAGCAGGCAGAACCGCCATCGGCACGGCGTATTTCGTGTCGATGCGGTTCATTAGTTTGACACTCTCCATCTGAGCCAAACTGATCGGCTCAAAGGACAGGATAATATCTTCAATCGCAGTTTTCATTACCATCCTCCAGGTCCTCCACCACCGGGTTGCTCTGATTTTTCCATGAATCCGGCGCTTCAATCATGATCACTTTTATCTTGCTCAGATATCCGCTTGAGCCGAGACGCGCATGGGTCTTATCCACCACTGAGGCGTCGTAGTTAGTGAGATTGGTACAACCTCCAAACATGCCGGTATTGTTTTCCACATCATTAGCGTTCCAGTTGTCGCTCGCAAAGATTCTCTTCAAGTTGGTGCAACCATTGAACATATAATTCATGTTGGTAACCTTCGGGATTTCAAAACTGAAGATGTCAATGGATGGTGCCGGAATCAACTTGATCTTTTTAATGACCGAAGAACCTTCATTTGAGACATCAGCTTTCTTGTAGTCCTCTAAGATTATACCGACATCGGTCACTTCTTCGCAAGTCACTATGACGGGACCTTCTTGAAAAAATTTGTCGCCGTCATCCTCTGTTGTAGAGAGAAAATACTCCTCCGCCGACATAGTTATTGCGCATAGCAACGCTGTGATAGCAGTAAAGATTTTTTTCATGATGTATTGGGTTTAATGGTTAATAATTGCGCGAATAAGTATGATTAATTATTGGGGTTCCTGTGTTCCCTTCGTGCGCTACACGCATATATGCCTACATGCGCCACCGCGCTCATGTCAATATATTGTATGCAATGAAATAGTTCTAAATAAGTGTTTTCCTTGGAGTAATTCTTGACAATTGGCTGCAAATGTAATGTTATTTTTTTACATATGCAAATATTTTTGAATAAAAACAATCTTTATGGCATTTTTTTGTAAAAATGTAGCCAATTTGTACATATTGCATAGTAATTGTAGTTCGTAAAATATAGTTGAACCTCCTTAGTTGAGAAACATAGTACGTCTTATAAATAACATAAACATGTCATTTTTTACGAAAATGTTGTCGATTATTAAGATTCGACGTCACTTTCATCGCTGCCTATTGTGTATATAAAAAAATAGTTGTACCTTTGCCCCTTCATTGAGTAAAAATTAGAGTATTATGATAGCAGATTTTTCGTACTTACTTAAGCGGTCTATCATGACTCGGATAATCAATAAGCGTACTCATCAACATCCTTTTGATTACGCCTATGCCGAGCAATATTCGCTTGAGGGAGTGACTGACAGATGGGTGAATAACTCTTACTATTTCTCTGCTCACGACGGTCAGATGTCCATTTACGCCCGTCTTGGCCAGCGTGTAGATGCCGCTGAGACGTGGTTCGTAATCTATATGGACGGCCAAGTTTATTCGTTGCAAGAGGAGGTCTTCTCCCCGGGCAATTCGCCTCTATGTGTACTGCGCGAGGGAGACCGGTGGGTGCTCCGTTTTGACGGTAAGGTGAACGATGGCACCCATGTGAAACTCAGCGCGCGTTTTGCAGGAACGCAACGTCCCATAGATTTCACAAGCGACATGCCTGCCGTTCGTATGGCAACGGGCATTGCCAATGAGACGTGGAATAAGGACTTGTTCAACCGCTTGCAGCAGGTGAGCGGACAGTGCCACTATGAGCAAGAAGGTGTGCTGGCAGGCGACATGCAGATAGACGGCCGAACCCGAACTTTCAGCCTGCCATGTGTACGCGACCACTCGTTCGGCAAACGCGATTGGAACTACATGAACAATCACCTGTGGTTGATGGCGGTGTCTCCCAACGGGCAGTTTAACTATTCGATGGTGTCTTATCCGGCCATGAGTGTTCTGGAGGTGGGTAGTTATCGCGACGAGAATGGCCTGCATCTGATGCAGCAGGCAGATCTGGATCTGCAACTTGTTGCGCAAGGCACTGTTCCCCGCGAGATAGATTTTCCGATGCACCTGGACGACGGACGCACCATTCGCGTCTGTGCAGAAGTGCTGACCGGCGTGACCTATCACTTCCAAAATGGTCAGTATATACTGCACGAGAACATCGCTTCTTTCACCATTGATGGCCAACCCTATAGAGGAATCCTCGAGATAGGATTCAACAGCGATGCCGACCGCTATTTCAATCAACGTCCATTAAATACGATTCACCGATGAATATATACCGATTAGGAACCGTACCCGAGGAATTATATGACTCCATAGGCGGCAAGGCAAAAGGTCTGGATATGTTGGTACGCCGGGGATTCGAGATACCTCATGGTTTTGTTATAACCGATACGGAAAACATAGACGATGCTGCTGTGTATGCGGCTTTCGATGCGTTGAATGTGCCGCAAGTGTCTGTGCGCTCGTCGGCGTCCAACGAAGACCAATCCGGTGTGTCCAATGCCGGGCAATATGAGACTTATTTGTTTGTCAATCGCGAAAATCTCATAGAGCGTATTCGCCAATGCGTGCAATCTTTGCATGCTGAGCGCGTGACAGAATACGCCCGCCATTTCGACCTTGGCAGCGCGAAGATGAATATCGTCGTGCAGCAGATGATCGATAGCGATTGTGCAGGAGTACTATTTACTGCCGACCCGAACAACGGTTCCAACATACTGATTGAAGCTGTGTGCGGGCAGGGCGAGAACTTAGTATCCGGACAGGTCTCTGCCCATCGTTATTCTATTTCGCGTAAAAACTACCGTCCCTGCAGCGACGATATGCTGAGCGCAGAACAGGTGCGCTTGTTATACGATACCGCCAAACAAATACGCACGGGTTTCGGCGAAGAGAAAGATATCGAATGGGCCATCCATGACGGGCGATTATACTTGCTCCAGATGCGTCCTATAACCACCGAGATTATTGATATAGAGGAGTTTGACCGTGACGAGGACCTGAGCAAACATTTGTTTACCAAGCGTAACGTTGGTGAGATGATGCCGGGTGCCGTAACACCTCTGACACTCTCAACATCCGCCAAGGCCATCGATTATGGTATGCGCTATATGCTCGCTAAGGCGGGTGTCTATCCTTCGCCGGAGGCGGAGCAACCTCTGCGACTCATTTCCTCCATATCGGGCCATCTGTTCTTCGATATGAACCTGCTATACAATATGTATGCACGGGTCGGAATAGCCAATCCTCAATCGATGAACCTGTCTATCATGGGCGAGTATCACGATTATCCGCCCATTGAACAACCTTTTGCTAATCCCTTGGTCCGGGCTGTCAACTCGGTTAAGTTTATGCGGTATGTCCTCTCCGGACATCGGGCAATGAAGCGTTTTGACCAACTGCTGACCCGTGTGCATTTTGCTGACACTTCCTCCTATGACGAACTCTATCAATCGATTGATGCCAATATAGCGTTGCTCAACGAGAGCCTCATCTATCACTATGCTTCTTCTTCCTATTCGGGTAGCGCTTCCAGTACGCTCTATCAGATACTTGATCCCTATTTCCCGGATAAGAAAGAGTATCAGTCTTTCTTGTCGCACCTGTTGAGCAATATTCCCAATATTGAGAGTGCGGATATATTGTCACGTCTGCAGCAGATAGCTTCGCTCATTTGCAAGCAAACGCCGCAAGCCAAAGTGATGAGTGCTGAGCAACTGCTCGAGATAGTTCATTCGGATCCGCAGGTCAACCAACTCTATAGTGCTTTCCTGAAGCGTCACGGACACCGCTGTATCAAGGAGGCTGAGATGCGCAACAAGCCATGGCGCGAAGACGAACTACCGCTGATGAACTACCTGCGAAGCATCATCCATTCGCCGATGAATCTCTCTCAGGGAGACGAACAGATAGATCTCCGGCAGGCGTTCGCATTTATCCCCAAACCGGTACTTCGCCGCGTGGCTGTCGCTTTTGCTAAGCGTGCCAGACAAGCGGTCGTGGATCGTGAGTACACCAAGTCGCGTCTGATTGACATCATCGATCGGTTCAAGACACAGTATGCCCGCTTGGCCGAGATGCTGGTCGAGGCAGGCTTGCTGAATGATGCAGATCAGATATATTTTCTTACACACGAGGAGATAGGGCAACTCATTGCCGGCAATCAAACTCTATCGTCTGTTGCTGTGCGACGCCGCAAAGCCTATGCTGTCCAAGAGGAATTGACTTTTGATGATATCTATATCGGCAAACCTATTGCAGATCATTGCGATGAGATACCGGACGATGGCCTGCTGCGAGGTGTACCGGTTTCTAATGGTACTTGCGAGGGAGTTGTGCGCGTGATTTATACCGCTGATGATGCCAACCAACTGCAAAAAGGCGAAATCATGGTTGCGCGTTTTACGGACATCGGGTGGACACCATATTATTCCGTCGTCAATGGGTTGATTACTGAGATTGGCTCGTCTCTGTCGCACGGAGCCGTCGTGGCGCGTGAATATGGTTTGCCTACAATCGTCAATGTCAAAGGCGCCACCAAGCGGCTCAAGAATGGTGACCGAATATGTATGGATGCATCTAAGGGAACTGTCACTATCGTGGCATAGATTCAATAAGGAGCGACCTCTATGGCCGCTCCTTATCGTGATTATGCATAGGAGTGCAATCCTCCTAATAAATACGAAACGCCGAAATATGTGAATAGGACAAACAGAAAGGCTACTATACTCATTGTGTGGTAGATGATATCTGATTTCTGCTTACTATTTTCCGATTTCAGCTTGTTGAAGAACGATATCCTCCTTAGCATAGGCCAATGGAGCAATACGGCATAGACCAGCATGGTGATGAGTGCCCATGTCTCCTTCGGATCCCATCCCCAGTAACGACCCCATGACAGGTTTGCCCACACTGCGCCGATGAAGATACCGGCTGTCAGGCAAAACAGAGCAGGGTAGAGCAATACCTGAGATAGTTGTCTCAGCCTTTCCCTGCGCTGAGGCATGCATAATCCCAGTATGCCATTCACCATGATAACTGCAAAAAGCGTGTACGCCAGCATAATAACCGATACGTGAATGCCTAATAGCGGTGTTTGCAGAACGGGTTGTAGAGGCGGTTTAGGGGTCACTACCTTGGTCATAACACACGCCAACGCTATGATTGCTATACCCAAACCAACCATCAATATCCAATGCTGCTTTTTCAGTAGTGCTCTGAACAGTGATTTGCGTTGAAAGAAGAAGCCTATCATCGACAGAAGTAGTAACGCATATCCTGCGTAAGTTATTCCTATTCCCCAAGGGTCGTAATTGTAACTATATACTACTCCCATTCCGTCGCTGTCGTAGTCTGATTGACAGAAACGCCAACCATGATACTTCAGTGGCTTATTCATCCGCACGGTGCCTTCTTCTACGGCATTCGTCTTCATACCTTCCGCTTTCGACTTATGTCCTCTATCCATCAGACGCAACTCGGAGATGAAGTCCACCGGATTGCCTTCTGCGTCACTGACGATTTGAAAATCCCACAGAAACAGTGTGATGGTAGAGTATTTGTTGCTTACCGAAACTGCTTGGTCTGCGCGCACATGTACTTCGCCTTGATCGCCGAAGAAATGAGTCACACAAGCCCCGGTGACAATAATCACCAGGGCCAAATGTAACAACAATGTAAAAGTTTTATGACTTATGTCTTTCATCTTTTGACTAAATAGCATTGATGAATTCCACAATCGCATCTCGATCTTCCTTGTTCAGCTTATAGAACTGTTGTGTCGGCCAATATGCATCGCTTTGCGGGCTGTATCCATGCCACATGATTGCTTCTATCACGTTGCGTGCACGTGTATCATGCATGCGTGCTTCGTACATATCACCCGTTGCCTTGCGGTGTAATCCGCGTCCCCACAATGGAGTAGTACGACACCAACCCGTACGGATATCATTCTCCATACACAGTTTATGTTGTACCATGTCTGTGTACGGCCATATTTTCTGATTCGGGTAGCGTGGCATCTGAGCGGTAACCGGGAAATGGTTCGGGTCGCGCACTTCGTCGCTTCCTGTTGTCCATGTCGGGCGGTGGCAGTAGTCACAGCCAATCTGAGTAAATAGTTCTTTTCCGCGCAATACGGCACTATCCGTCACGTTACGTGCTGCCGGGACTGCCAAACCACGGTGCCAGATCATCACCTGAGTGAATTCTTCATCTGTCATCTCAGCCGGCAGTTCCTTGCTCGTCAGGTAATTGTAAATCTCTTCTTGTGTTCCAAACTCAGCCTGTACTTCCGGATCCTTGCTGGCATATTCAGCATATATAGTGCCATTCAAGTCTAAGTAGTGACTTTTGCGGTCGCTACGGGTGACGTTGGTGATGTTCCATATAGCATTCGCACCTGCAGCATCCATGATAGGACCACGTGTCAGAGCGTAAGTGAAACGTTTCGGACCCCATTGAGGATCGTTCTTATAATAACCGCTTGTCTGAAATCCTCCGTTCCAGAATGCAGGATTCAAACCGTTCTTCAACTTGCCGTCTGCTGCCTCTTTCTCATACTGAGCTATGATGTCTGCGTCAGTAATCGCATCCAGCAATCCCGTTCCATACACGCCGATAGTGTTTTCCAACTTCACCTCGTAACCTTCGCTTTCCAATAATCCGTCCGGGTCACGATAGCCCTGGTTGTACACATAGACAGCTTCTTTGGGCATATGCACCTCCGGATAGCGCAATTCGTACGTCTCTCCGTCTGCAAACTTGTTGCCATGCTCATCCGTGGCTGTCTTCCATGTCACGGTGATCAGGTCCGGATTCAGCGGAGCCTTAAACGGCTTGGCGCCAAACAGTTGAGGCATTCCTGCTAACCATGGTACATAGGCTTGCGTCTCCGGATTAATCACTACGAGCAGTGTTCCGTTACCTTGATCTTTGGCATTGTACGTTCCCTCTGGAATGCTCGTTCCGTGAGAGTAGTTTGGGTGACAGTGCTGACACGAGGCGCGAACATATACCGGACCCAAACCATGTTGACGTCCTGTCTCGTTGGTCACAAAGTCTTTCTCGGCGATGTTATCACCTTGAGCGAACATGGCTCCCAAACCCGCGTCCTCTGTCGCTGGTGTTGGCTGACGAAAAGTCATCGATGACGTGTTCGTCGTTGTTCCTAACTTGCCACCGGTGTAGTACCACTCCGGCAATTCGTTTTTCTGGGTTGGCTCTGGTGAAGGACATCCTTGGAAAACCAAGGACACCCCAACCATTGCCATGAAGAAGATCTGCTTTTTCATTGTTTTAATTCATTGTGCTCCCGCTTCTCCCGGGGAGAAAAAACGGGAATGTTATTCTTTATATTCTTCGCTCAGTAGAGGCAGTACTTGTTCGTCCAATACTTCTTCCAGTTCTTGAACTTTCTCTATGGCTGCCTTCACTGTCGGATTATTCTTTGCTGTGCTCTCAAAGTTCTGGATTGCTTCTATTGCTGCGATAGCGTCCTCTATGGCTTTGCGCACCTTGCCGTCCAATTCTGCATTCTGGGTGTGTACGTAGTTGGAGATAGAGTAGTCTCCCGATACGGCTCCGCAGTATGCATGTTGGATTGAGCGGATGTTGTCTGCGAAGTCGATGGTAGAAGTACAACTATACGGGGACTCAATGTAGTCACGCTCCTCATCGTTGCTGCTGATGTACGGATTACCCATCTTCAGGTCTGCTACCTCTCCGGCAATATCTACACAGCCGGCTATAATCTCCTCTGCTGCTTCCTGATAGGTCTTGTACAAACTGCCGGCTTTACCTGCGTTGATCATGTAGTCGCCATAGTTCTCTCCGTAACTCATCGACTCGTCGCCATCTGCGATGACTGCCTCTTTGGCTGCACTCACACCGCCTGCCCAGCAGTCTTCCAGCAGAATAGCTTGCTGAGTCAGGTCTTCTACTATACCCAGCAGATATACTGCCTCTGCATGTGTCAGATTGGCTGCGTGTGTACGGCCTGTTCCAACAGCACGACCATCCTTGATCTCTGACTCAAACAGCAGATACTCTGCAGCATGGAATCCCTTCAGTGCGTAGCCTAATTTGTCGCCGACATAGCTTCCGCCTTCCTCTTCCAGTTCTGCCATCTTGGCTGCATCGTTCAGCAGCGCGTTCATCGCATTGAAGTCCAATGGCCAACTGTCAATGTGCGGGTCAATGTTATGTGCTGCTGCAGGACCGTACAAGAAGGCCTCACTCTGCTCCCAGTACTTACGCATTGCGCGCCAAGCTGTGCCTGCCTCGGCCATCAATGCGCTGTAGTCCTTACCAGCTTCTTGCGCTGCGAGGATCTTCTCACATTTGTCCAGCAATACCATTCCTTCATCGGCCATAGCGCTGTAAGTCGCTACCACTGTGTTCTGTACGTAAGGTTGCATTGTACGCTGCAACTCACTCTCTTTCTTGGTCGTAACATTTGTCTTGTTTTCGTTGCATGCTGCCATTCCCATGACGCATACTGCACATAGTGCTAATCTAAAAATCTTATTCATCTTGTTTTTTGTTTTTGTGTTAATAATTTGTTTTTTATCTTATACTTTTTGTACCTTTTCCTATTTATTTCGAACTCTCTTCGAACTACCTTCGAGTCAATTAGCTGTCAATCCTAGACAATACAGCGGTCAATCAGCCACTCTTGCGCCACTCTCACGCCACTCTTACGAACCGCTTTCGACGGATACGGGACGATATCGAGACCTTCTGCATCTATAGTTGATAGAATCCGGCATATACTATGCCTATGGATAGTTGCGGTTCGTCGTTATAGAGCTTTCCTCTACTGCCGTCCGACCGTGTGCCTTGTTTCAATATTCCGTACGCAAACTCTGCTTTCACTCCTATCTGCTCAATCGGATAATAATTGATTCCCAAGGCCGCGCGGTGTCGGCCACACCAGGAGTACATATCCGTCGGTTTGTTGTCGTACTTGAACATCGAGTCGTAGTAGTCATAGCGTGCGAAGAGGTAGAATTTCTGTCGCTTGACTTCAGACAATCGCTTGTTCAACGAAAAGAAATCATATCCTGCTTCTATTCCTGCTGCGATAGCATCGCTCGCTACCCATTGTTTGCTGCTTACCGAACCTTTCCGCATGGCTATATTGTATTGCGTAATTGCGGCGGCATCGCTTAGATGGCCATATGTAGCACTACCACGCACAACTACACCGTAGCCTTTATATGCAAAGTCAAACGAACCTATACTCACTGTGCCCTTCACGTTTTTGTATGCGCTCGCTTCCAATTCACTAATACTCTTACTCAGTGTGTTGCGAAACGAGTTGCCGAGGTATCCGCTTAGTGACAAACGCAATCCCGGAACGCCTGTATAATCCACTCGAGCGGCCCCGGCAAACACATTCGCTAACTTAAATTCATATGGGCTGCCTGCTCCCGGCTTCACCCAGTTCTTCCTATTAAAACGGTCGCTATCCAGTCCCGGAAGAAACATCGCCTGATAGTGCCAACCGTTCTGCGTGCTTCCCATGAATGTCAATGCTACTTCATGCCATGTGCTCGGTATGATAGTAAACTCTCCCTCATTTCTATATACTCCGAAATACTCTGTCGATTCGTGGTGAGCATTCAGACCTCCAACGGGTATTACCTGCATTCCTGCGCGCAAGATGGCGTAGCGGTTAAATGCCTTCTGCAGCCAGAATTGCTCCAACGCCACTTCTCCTCCTCGCTCTATCTCGCTCTCATATTCACCGCCTTCTTCTTCCTCTATCTCTATCGCCGATTCGGTACCGCCGTGCTCAAACTCTATTTCCGTTCCCATGCTCCAGCCTTTGCCGAAATCATAACCCATATAGATTACTACGTGAGGCAAGTCAAACTCTCCGTAGTGATCATTCGCATACTTCTCCGGATTCTTGCCATACCTTAGATAATTATTACTATAGAAGCAATGTTTGGCTGTTATCTCACCATAACCGCCTATCGTGAATCGTCCGCTCCTTTTGCTTGCTTTCACCTTTGTACTGTCTGTCTTGACGGTATCCTTTGGCATCTGAGTGCTCGCTCCTGTCATGGCATCCGTGTATCCCAATTTATAGGGATGCGCTTGTGCTTGCTCCAATCGCTCCACTCGTTGCAACAAGGCTTTCAAATCATTTCTGCTTACTTTAATCGAGTCTTCTGCATTTGCACACAACGTGCATACAATCAATAAGATAAATGCGTTTATATATTTATTCATAACGTAATCATTTTGTACCTCTTTTTACGATACAAAATTACTACATTTTCTTCTTCTGTGCAATCCCCATTTGTTGTATTAATGACATCCCCATTTGTTGGTATTTTGCTTCTCTCTATTGTCCGTATCGGCATTTTTTTGTAATTTTGCACTCGATTTAAACGTTATTAACGTTTTTTGATATGTATAAAGCCTCAGATAAGATATGTGATTTAATGTCGCACGAAGAAGATGCGATACAGATAATAAGTCGTTTTGGCTTAGAGATGGGAGTGGGAGAACAGACGATTCAGGAAGTGTGCGAGTCGCATGGTGTACATACTCCCACATTTCTTGCTATCGTTAATTATAAGGTATTCAAACAGAGCGCATTGCCAGCTGACATAGACATCCCGACACTGCAATGCTACTTGCACAATGCGCACAATTATTTCATTAATTTCCGTTTGCCGCGCTTGCGCAGAGCTCTGATAGAAGCTATTATTCCCGCTGATCCTACTACCAAGATTCCTGGATTGATCTTACGTTGCTACGATGAATTTGTTGATGAGATTCGTACGCATATAGAGCGCGAAAACGAAGGCCTGTATGATGAGCACGAACAGGACGACCAACGTATAACCGACAAATTGACGGAGATTAAGGATCTTATTATCAAGTATTATCCGACACAGCCGACTTCTATTGAAGGCACAGTGACTTATACACTCATCTGCGTCATGAGTGATTTGTGGCATACCGAACGTGATTTTGCGGACCATTGTGCTATAGAGGACGAGATATTGCGTCCTGCACTCATCAAAGCGAATGGGGAAAAAGCAAAAACGAAAAAACCGTCCGGACGTGCTAATAAGTTGGAGCAAGAGGAACTATCCGATCGTGAACGCGATGTCCTGATTCAGGTTGTGCGCGGATTGAGCAACAAGGAAATAGCGGACGTGCTTTGCATTTCCATGCATACCGTTGTTTCCCACCGTAAGCATATCACCCGCAAACTCAAAATCCATTCTATCGCTGGCCTTACTATCTACGCTATCGTCAACCACCTCATCGACCTCAATAGTGTAGAGTAGTGCTCGCTCTTATCCTATTCTTTGATTTCTGCTAAAGGAATCCGCACAAAATCGCGTTGCTGCCAGAGTGGGTGGGGGAGTGTTAATATGTTGATCATGTGTCCGTCAGACGATGGTTCTTCTATCTTGGTCACTATCTCATCTCCTGCATCATCGTACCCGCTGATTATATCAATGTCTATCACCCTGTCTTGGTAGTGGCCGTCAATGGATTTATGTGTGCGGCCGATGGCTCGTTCTATCGATTGCGTTGTATGCAAGACTTCTATTGGACCCAGTTCGGTCTCTACGGAGCAGCATTGATTACAAAAATCATGTTCGGATTCAAAACCCCATGGCTCTGAATAGTAAAAAGAAGAGCAGCGGAGGACACGGCCTATTTGCTGCTCTATTAAGTGAATCGCGCGATTTATTGTAGCCTCGCGTTCTCCTATATTGGCTCCAAGCGAGAGGTAATAAATCATATATCTATCTTCATCGCTTTTTGGACCAGAACTCTTTCTATCTTGACCATCTTATGATAGACAACCGAAGTTCTTGCTACTGGCCAGTCATCCAACCAGTGATATGCTTGATTTGTGCGGTCCATGATAAAAATTACAATGAGCACTGCCAAACCATACTTGATCAGACCGATTATACCTCCGAATACACGATTGGCCCAACTTAGATGAATGGCGCGTATAAACTTGGTCAAACCTCGCGCTATGATAGTTAGCACGATTGCTATTCCTAAGAATATCAGCGTGTATGCTACGACATCACACACGGCTTGGGGCCATGCAAATTGATGAAGTAGCCAGCGAGAGAATTCCGGGCCCGTATAGCGTGCTCCCAAAACTCCGAAGATCAACACCAATATGGCGATGATCTCGGAGATGAGTCCGCGCATGAGTCCTCTAACGAGGCCAACCAGCAGCGGAAGTAGTAATAATACGTCTAACCAATTCATTAGTTCTCGGTTGGTTGATGATAAGTCTTCGGATCAAATTCTTTGGGTATCCAGGGATAATCTGTGTCCCCTTGATAGTACATTTGTATGTCGTCCATTCCAATACCTTTGATGCCGCGGGGTGTCACCGACCACTCGTTGCCTGTCAACTTATTGTCTGCCAGTGTTGCAGCTTTGTCCAGGTACCATCCTAAGATACCGCGTACTTTTCCTTCATAATCCTTACAATTGGTTACACCGGTCGAGTCTGCGCCTGGCATATAATAAGTGGCAAACTTGCTGTACTCAGAGTTGGAACAGCAGATAGTTTTGCCTGCTTGATCCTTCAGAATACGGCTTTGCGGGTATCCTATGTTCTGGGTCGAAGGAGCGAACACGTTTGCGATGGATGACGAATCCGGATGGGCGTAGATGCAATCTTTGATTGTACCATTGTCATCTGTCTGGCCTGTGAAGAACACATCTTTGATGATTACCAAACGGCCGTCTGCTTTGCGTATTGTATTCATGCCTGCCGCATCCAAAGTCGGTTTAGCAGGAATCTGCGAATAGAGAGTGACCAGATCAATCTCATCATATACCAGTTTGCTTTGGTCCGGCGCACCTATCATACGGGTGTTGCGGCGGAATACTGCGCTTGGTATGCGGCCCGGAGCCCATCCCACTTTCTGTGAAGCATTCATCGCAAAGATATTGTTGTTATACGATGGCACGCATAACTGCGGTTGGTTAGCATAGCGACCAACAGCCAATCCGTTACAACGAATGAGTATTTCCTGACCTGTCTGGTATAGACCATGGCTCGAACCTAAATCTACTGAGATACGCAGGTTTTGTTGCTCTATAGGGGCGTTAGTATGCCAATCGGTCACTTGCTGTATGACCATCGACTTGTAGAAATTGCCTGCGTAGTCATCTGTAGTTACACGACCGCGGATATATATTCCGCGTCCTCGAGAGGGCAAAGTATCTACAGAGTACAGATAGATACCATGTTTTGCATCATAAGAGCGCTCACGGTATGGACAGGTGTCGCTGGCATAATTACCGGCTTCTGTCATGAATGTGTCCAAGAATTCTTCCAAGTTGAATATCTTATACCCGTATGGATTCTCTTTATCCAATATCTGAGCAAGGCTTTCCTCCGATGCGAATACATCTTGCTCGGTTATACCTTTTGGTTCACACGCTACCAAGAGAAGTATAGCACTCAGAAGAACGATGTGTGATATATTTTTTATTGTCTTCATTTTGCTTAGAATTTATAGGTTATACTTAAGAAGAAGTTTGCACCCCATGCGTAGTAGTACTTAGACGGATATTTCCACGCATTGGCTGTGATAACCGAATTCTGGTAGTCTTTCTCGCCTTGACGTACGGCACGCGGCAGACGAGCCTGCTGGTAACCTCCTGTCTTGAAGTGGGTGTTGTTGGTCAGGTTAGTTACGCTCAGGTTGATAGACAAGGACTGACGATTAGGCAAGTATATCAGTTTGCCAACCGAGGCATCTATCAGGAATCGATTGAGTGGGTTCGTCGCAGCCAAACTCTCCTGCATCGTCATAATACTGAACGGGTATTTGAGTTGTGGTACGCCATTCTTGTCAAGCACTGCATTCTCATAAGTTGCCTGACCATAAGTGGCACTATGCGGGTCGGTATCTACACTGACGCGAAGCGCCTGATTGTCGGTCGTCTCGATTGCATTGGCATAGTAGTCGCCAAACCAACCATTGACAGCCGTTCCATCCGGGCGAACACCGGTATAGAGGCCTTGCATGCGACGACTCGGCGCTACGGACAGGTAGTTCCAATCATGATAGCTTACTGTTACGTCCGCAAACCACATCTTCGAGTGGAAGAATGAGAGTTTGAGGCTTGCATTTACCTGTGGACCCGTTGACAATTTCAGACCTTTCAGCAGCACTCTGTCGTGTGTCTCAAACAACAATTCTTTGGTTGCCAGGTCTTGTGTCATTGGCATGCCGTTTTCTGCAGAAGTGATAGAGTTGGCATCGCTGGTATAGCGGTAGTCTCCCACACTGGCTGCTCCTGTCAAGGTGAAATAGGTGCCCAACTTAACTGCTGCAGCAGCCTCAATACCCATATAACGTTTGTCTATCCCTGTCATCGCTTGATTGACGAACGTGCGTGCTTCATCATCATAGTAGCCGTTCAACTCGCTTCCATCCCAACTCTGGGTGAAAAAGCCGGTTAAGCGACCGCGCACAATCGGGTAGTTGAATTCGTATGTCAGGTCAGCGGAAACAACTTTCTCGCTGGCAGCATAGTACTGATATAATGGATTAGATAATCTTTTGTATTTATTAACATTGTCTTTTAACTGTTGTTTTGCTGCAATAGGACCAGTGTAGGCTTCATATGCAGTTTTTGCTGCTTCGTAAAAAGGTTGGTAATAAGCAGCCCATTTAGTTGGATCATCGTGATGGTAGATGGTCTCTATCACGCGGTCATGCACACGCTGCGAGATATAAGCATCGCGTGCATACGGTGCACGTGTCTCTGCTATGGCGTTCAACTTCAGTCGATTACGGCCGTTAATCTTATATGTTGCGCCTAACTTGAAGGCCGGGTCCAAAAAATGATGTGCATCGCCGCTGAACGATCTGCCGGCTTTCAAAATCTTTTCATCTGAATTCTTGATTTTGTTGTATGACGCTTGACCATAATATTCCCAGGGTTCAATCTTAGGATTGCGGCCTGCTGCTATGTCTTTCTCTTTCTGTTCTTCTGCCACTTTGGTCAAATACCAAGCACGACCATTCAGCATGAACGTCGTACGTTGCATCATGCTGTAGTTCAGCGCGATAGCATAGTAGAGGTCCACTTCGTTGAAGGTCCACTCGTTCTGAAACCATGCCTTCACGTTGCTCATGTCTATTCTGTAGTCATACCCGTAATGACGTTTGTTATCAGCTATTCGTGCATCGTATCCTTCGCGTACTTCGTTCTGACGTACATGTGCTATGTCTGCTTGGGTAAATCCGCTGTTGCTCGCCAGCTCTTTGATGTCTCGGTCTGCAAAGGCATCTATGTCTATCCATTGATTGCCTCCCAACAGATCGTCTATCGTCTTGTAGTGAATACCTTGCGAGGACTTTTCTTCCAGCCCGGCAATCATCTTCAGATGATCATAACGGGTGTTGACATAACTGAACGATGCGCTCGCCTCTTGTATGTCGTTGTGACGACGCTCTATGGTGTAGCGTGCAGAGCCGTCCGGATTGTTATGATTGTTGGCATAGTTGGCGGCATAGAGACTTTCCCAGTCTATCTGTGTGGTCTTGTTGTCGCGATTTTTCCATAGACGGACCAGGTTGTTGTATTGATCTATGTCTATCGAAGGTCCCACTAGATTGCCGTCTGCGGCTATCTGTCCTCCTCCCAGAGGATTGCCCTTCAGGTCCTCTCCGATAAATTGTCCCCACGGATAGTGAACTCCGTTCTCGTCAAACAATTGTCCACCCGAGGTCTCATAATACGGGTTGGCTATCTGACCGTCCCACATGGCGGATGGCAAGTTGCGATAGTAGTCCGGACGTGGATCGGGAGCATTGTAGAAATTCAGTGCAGAGTTGGAGTACCATGAGTAGTGATATCCGGCTGCCACTTTTATTTTCTGCTGGTCATCAATGTCGTATTCAAAGGCTGCTAATATGGTCGGGTCGTAAGACTTGACGATGCGCGAGTTGCGTACTCGTCCATTCTGATATCCCCAATACGGGTTATAGTATATCGTTCCTGTCAAGTCATATACTTCCTGCGTAACGGCTGCGTTCTGACCGCGCTCCGTCGGAGCACCGAATGTGATCAGTTTCAAGCGCTTATTGTCCCATATCTTCTCTGCTGAGAGGAAATAACCTAATGAGTAATATTTGATACCTTCGCCTATTGCACCTTTGCTGTCTATGTATGGAGAGAAACGATAGGCTAATTGCGCTATCACTGCCCAACCATTGGACATCACTCCGCTGGCATAAGTGGCGTTCACACGTGCCTTGTAGTTGCGGTTGGTACCCGCTAATCCTACTTTCCATCCTTGTGCATAGCGGCTGGCTCCCATCAGATAATTGGTCGATTGACCCAGACCTCCAAAGGTGAAATTGCTGGCCTCAATAGGGTTGAGCACCTCTTTGTACCTGCTTGCATCATTCAGTCCTCCCATGGCCGAGTAGTTAAAACTACCACGTTCCTGAGTGTTGAAATTCAATCCCTCAATGTAGTAGTTCTCTACGTTCGATTCGTATCCGCGATTGCGGTAACGAGCTGTGGACCAGGCAAATGACGTGGTCGAGTTGAATACGTCTGTAGAGGCGGACGATGACGATGCTTGCGATTGCGAACGACCTTCGTCATCCGTCATCTCCTCTTCTGTCAGGTTCAGCAGTATCTCGTCTTGTGCCTGCGATACAATATCCGGTTGCAGTTGGATATCATCCATCTGGTTCGCCTGGTCTGCCTGCAGACTGATCAGTTCAAGGGCTGCTACGTAGTCATCCGCTTCGATCACTATCTCTTCGTCTATCGCCTCCAGGTATATCAGCGAGAATTCTCCCGCTGCGTTGGTCGTCGTTGAGATATTCTGATTGACCAACGTCACCTTTGCGCCCACCACGGGTTCTTGAGTGTTATTGGATATCACTCGACCCTTGAGTGAGGTCTGGGCATAGCCTGTCAGCCCTATTGCTAAGGCAAACAGCAGTAATAATACTTTATTCCTCATATGGTTGTTTAGTGTTTTTATGGTTCTTACTATATCTCATTAGAATTCAGCTGTTTTCGGTGTACGCGGGAATGGAATGACGTCACGGATGTTCTGCATACCTGTCACGAACAACATCAGTCGCTCAAATCCCAAACCAAAGCCTGCGTGCGGAGCTGATCCGAAACGACGGGTGTCCAGATACCACCACATATCCTTCATCGGGATATTGCGGCGCTCTATCTCCTCGTTCAGTTTGTCCAAACTCTCCTCACGTACTGAACCACCGATGATCTCGCCTATCTGCGGGAACAGTACATCGGTTCCCTGTACGGTCTTGCCGTCTTCGTTCAGCTTCATGTAGAAGGCTTTGATCTCTTTCGGATAGTCTGTCATGATAACCGGCTTGCCGAAATGCTCTTCTACCAGGTAACGCTCATGTTCCGAACTCAGGTCATCGCCCCAGTTGCAAGGGAACTCAAACTTCTTGCCGTTCTTGATGGCTGCCTGTAGTATCTCTATTCCTTCTGTATAGGGCAGGCGAACAAAGTCGGTGTCAATCACCGAACGCAGACGCTCTATCAGTCCCTTGTCCACATATTGGTTCAGGAACTCCAGGTCGTCCATACAGTTGTCCAAAGCCCAACGAACACAATACTTGATAAAATCTTCTTCCAGGTCCATCAACTCGTCTTTCTGTATGAAAGCCACCTCTGGCTCTATCATCCAGAACTCTGCCAGGTGACGAGGCGTATTGCTGTTCTCTGCGCGGAAAGTCGGACCGAAGGTATAAATCTTACCCAGTGCCATCGCTCCTAATTCGCCTTCCAACTGGCCACTCACGGTCAGTGCTGCCTGCTTGCCGAAGAAATCGTCCGAATAATCTATCTGACCGTTCTCGTCTTTCTTTAGGTTATACAGATTCTTCGTGGTTACTTGGAACATCTGACCGGCTCCCTCACAGTCGCTGGCGGTGATCAGAGGCGTGTGAAAATAGAAATAACCGTGCTGATGGAAATAGCTGTGAATAGCCATCGCCATGTTGTGACGAATACGGAATACTGCTCCGAACGTGTTCGTACGCGGACGCAAATGGGCTATCGTGCGCAGATATTCCATGCTCAATCCCTTCTTTTGCAATGGGTATTTCTCCGGATCTGCTGTTCCGTACACTTCCAATTCTGTCAACTGAATCTCTACCGATTGACCTGCTCCTTGGCTCTCTACCAATTTTCCGGTTGCCGATATACACGAACCGGTTGTTACCGGTTTCAGCTTCTCTTCATCAAATTTCTCCAGGTCAACTACTATCTGAATGTTCTTGATCGTCGAACCGTCGTTCAGGGCTATAAATGATACATTCTTGTTACCACGACGGCTGCGAACCCAGCCACGTACGTTGATGTCGCTTCCGAAATCTGTACGTTTCAGCGCATCTGTTATGATTGTTCTTTGCATATTATGTTTGTTAATTATCAACTATCAATTATCAACTATCAATTATCAA
>JAILDU010000106.1 GCA_024689005.1 Paludibacteraceae bacterium | reverse complement strand
TCAAAGTCCGTGAACTCAGGTGCTCGCAAGTCACGGCTACGCTGGTTGACCGAATAACTCAACTGAAATGGCCGTCCTACAATAACCTGACTCGGCGCACTCGCCTTAAATATCACCTCATCCGCAAAAACCGACAAGGCGATCAACGATAATAATATAGTTAGAATTTTCTTCATAATCATAAAATAAACTCGGGATGTAAACCGGCGAAGCGTTTGCAGACCGAAAAAGCGCAGGACGAGACGAAGGCACTTAACGAGTGATCTATAATCACGAAGTCGTGCGAAGTCTCAGTTCAAGCATCACCACTCCTTTTCTACGCGGCGCTTTTTACCTTGCTGACGCTGCATTTTCTCTTGCGTATCTTGTTCGTCTTGCTCCAAAGCTTGCAGGATTTGTTCGGCTGTCTCTTTGTCCATTTTGTCCTCCTGCTGATCTTGTTGCTGCTGTTGTTGCTCCTGTTGATCTTGGTTTTGGTCTTGATCTTGTTGTTGCTCTTGCTGTTGTTGCTGTTGTTGTTGCTGCTCTTGGTTCTGGTTTTGTTGATTTTGCTGTTGCTGTTGTTGCTGCTGTTGGAGCATCTGCATAGCTTTCACCAGATTGTATCGTGTGTCGTTATCCTTGGGATTAGCACGCAGCGAAGCCTGATATGCCGCCACGGCTTTGTCATATTGTTGTTGTGCAAAATGGCAATTTCCCAGATTGTGAAAAGTCTTACCTGCGCGCTCTTTGTCCTTCTTTGGATCCAACATCTTGGCTGCCTTCTCAAATTCGGCTTGAGCATCGGCATATTTGTCTTGTTTGAACAAAGCATCGCCTAAGTTATAGTGTGCCTCATAACTGTCTTTGTTGGTCTCTATTGCGCGACGATAATCCACTTCCGCCTCGGTGTAATTCTGCTTCTTGTATTCGCGGTTGCCGCGACGTACATCGCCGGACTCACGTTGTGCAAACAACGGGGGATATGCCACGATGGCCAGTAACATTATGATCAATATCCGTTTCATCTTATTTCTCTCCAAATATATCCAGTCTCGTTAATGATTTGTTCTTTCTGTTGAAGATAAAGAAGTCAATTACCAGCAGTAACAATGCTATCAGAGCAAAACTCTGGAACTGCTCGTTATAGTCGGTGAAGACTTGCGTCTCTATCTCTTGTGTGGCCAGTGTGTCCAGTTCCTTTTGCAGCGCGCGCATAGCGGTATTCGTATTGTCGCAGCGCACGTATATGCCACCTCCGGCTTGGGCTATCTCGCGGCACATGTCTTCGTTCAGGCGGCTGACAACCACGTTACCCTGACGATCTTTGAAGAAATTGTTCGTGCCCGGCACAGGAATAGGACTTCCTTCCGGCTTACCGATACCGACTACCAGCACTTTGATTCCTTCTTCTTTGGCACGTTTGGCTACTGCCACGGCATCGTCCTCATGGTTCTCACCATCGGTTATCAAAATGATAGCGCGGCTGGCTTCGCTCTGCTCTCCGAAGCAGCGGATACTCGTACTCAGAGCCTGACCGATAGCCGTTCCCTGAGTCTTGATCAGACTTGGTGTGATCGTGTTGAGGAACATCTTGGCCGACACGTAGTCACACGTGATAGGCAACTGAATGAAAGCGTCGCCGGCAAAAACAACAAGTCCCACTTTGTCGTTCACCATGTTGTCCATCATCTTGCTCAACATCTGTTTGGCGCGGTCCAAACGGTTGGGCGCAACGTCCTCGGCCATCATTGAGTTGGAGATATCCAAAGCTATGATTGCTTCTATTCCTTGGCGTTTTTCTGTGTGCTCTGTCTGGCCGAACTGAGGGCGTGCAGCTGCTATGATCAGCAATGTCAATGCTACCATCAGTATGCTGAACTTAACGCTTGGACGCACGCGGCTCGCATTGGGCATCAATGCTTCCACCAGTTCGCGGTCGCCAAACTCTTCTATCTGGCGGCGCTTCTTGTGCGTGTACCATATATAGGCAGCCACAAAAGCAGGTATGCTCAGCAGCAACCAAAGAAAATCAATATTTGCAAATCTAAACATAATTATCAATTATCAATTGTCAACTATCAGTTACTGATCGTGCGTAGCACAAAATATCTCAGTATTATCTCCAACAGCAGGCACAGCAGTGCAGCATACAGGAATGGAGCGAAATTCTCCGTGTGTTTGGCATATTCGCGTACACGCAGTTTGGTCTTCTCCAGTTGGTCTATCTGCTCGTATATCTGTTTGAGACTGTTGTTGTTAGTCGCACGGAAATATTGTCCTCCGGTCGTCTCGGCTATTCGTTTCAGTGTGCCTTCGTCAAACTCGGAATCCATCGTCATGTACTGCACGCCCATCGGCGTATGAACCGGTACACGTGCCTGACCATAACTTCCCACACCCACGGTATAGACGCGGATACCGAATGTCTTGGCTATCTCGGCAGCAGTCTGTGGGTCTATATCACCGCGGTTGTTGCTACCATCGGTCAGCAATATCACTACCTTCGATTTGGTCTCGCTGTCCTTCATTCGGTTGACGGCATTGGCCAATCCCAAACCGATAGCCGTTCCATCTTCTATCATGCCGTACTCTACTGACTTGAAGAGGTTTATCAGTACGGCATGGTCGGTTGTCAACGGGCATTGCGTGAAACTCTCACCGGCAAAAACCACCAAGCCTATCTGGTCATTCGGACGTGCAAGCACAAAGTCCGATGCCACCTGCTTGGCCGCTTCCAGACGGTTCGGACGCAGGTCTTCGGCCAGCATGGTTCCGGATATATCCAGCGCCATCATGATGTCTATACCTTCCGTCGATTCGGAGGACCAGCGGTTGGTCAGTTGTGGGCGTGACAAAGCCACACTCAGCAGTATAATAACTGCTACGCGCAACACAAAAGGAACGTGCAATAACCATATTCTCAGGCTCTTCGGCTGGGCTGCCAGTACACGCGTGTCGCTCAGTTGTACACTCGCGTCTGACTTGCGCAACTCGTAGATATACCACCCGATAACAGGTATAAGTAGCAGCAACAAAAACAAATATCCCGGATTAGCAAATGTCATACTTCTTCCTCCTTTGTACTTGGTTCTTCCTCACTTGGTACTTCCTTTGTTTCCTGCACAAACTCATAGGCTGTGGTCAGCGCTTGTTCGTTCTCATCCGGCGTGGTGTGCCATTTGGCAAATTTCACCATGTCGGCTGTGAGCAGCATTTTCTTCAGTCGTTCGTACAGGTCTTTGCCTTCCTCTTTCGAGCATTGGAGCATGTCGCCTTGGCCTTTCACGAGTATAGGCTCCAGTTCTTGCAGCGTCTCATCGCTCGTCTTCTCCGTGCTATGCACGTCAAAGCGGCGACCGATATATTCACGCACAACGTCTGTCAGATCGGTCTGGTACTCTTTCACCTTGCCGTCCTTCCATATCTTCTGCGCCTTGATCTCGTCCAGTTTCTCCAAGGCCACCTCGTCTGCCGGACGAAGCAACTCCGGATTCGTCTCTTCTTCTGGCTTACGCTTGCTCTCTATCCAACGCCACAGGTAGTAGCCGCCTATAGCCAGACCGATTATCAGCAATCCGAGCAATATCCAGCGTATTATTCCCCACCACCAGATAGGTGCTTTCTCTATATCCTTGATGTCGCTTATGGCCAGACTGCTGTCCACCTCGAATGGTTGAATGACGTTCAATGCCATCGCATCGGTCCAAAACGTGTCCTTGCCGCTAACTACGAACAGCGGGTCTATCGCAAACAGCGAGTCCTTGAAGCAAGTGAGCGTCAGGTCCTGACTCAGTTGAACGCGGCCGTCGGGTAGAGTGGTCGTATCCACAGGAGTGCGGTCCACTATCTCAATGCCGTCTTGTAGTTGTTCGCCATATACCGGCCACTCCACCTGCTCTGTCGCTCCGTGAGTGACCTGCAAGTGCATAGCCGTCTGGTCGCCGATCATCAGCATTGTGCTGTCAATACTCGCACTAATTACTATTGCTAATAAAATATTTAACATAACAGTTTAACGTTTTGTCCTCAACAAAACCATTTTAACTATTTAACGTATTAACGCTTCAATGCGAAAACAATCGCATCAAGGCTTTCACATAGTCCTCGTCCGTACGAACGGATATGTGATTCATTCCTGTTTTCGTATAGATGTTTTCCAGTGCGTCCTGCTGTTTCTGCCATGCCTCCGCATAGGCGTTGCGCACACTCTTCAGGGCCGTATCTGCCCATACGCGAGCTCCCGTCTCCGGGTCGCGTACTTTCATCAGACCTATATCCGGCAACTCAGCGTCACGGCGGTCATATACCTGGATGACACTCATGTCATGCTTACGACTCGCTATCACCACCGGAGCTACATTGCGGTCTCTTGTCTTTTGGATATGCTGGAATTGATCATCCATCAGGTCGCTTATCAAGAATGCCGTGCAACGTCTCTTTTGCGCGTTGGTGAAGTATTGCAAGGCTTGGTTGATATCCGTTCCGTTGCTCTGCGGTTCAAACGACAGCAACTCGCGAATGATATGCAGCACATGGCCCTTGCCTTTCTTCGGCGGAATGTATTTCTCTATTTGGTCGGAGAAGAAGATGACGCCTACTTTATCGTTGTTCTCTATAGTGGAGAATGCCAGGGTGGCAGCTATCTCTGCCATTGTGTCACGCTTTTGCTGACTCAGTGTGCCGAAGTTGCGGCTGCCGCTCACATCCACTAGTAGCATCACTGTCAACTCACGTTCCTCCTCAAATACCTTGATGTACGGGCGATTCATGCGGGCGGTCACGTTCCAGTCTATCGACCGGACGTCATCTCCCGGCTGATACTCGCGCACCTCGCTGAACGCCATACCACGACCCTTAAACTGGCTGTGGTATTCGCCTGCGAAGATATTCCGACTCAGTCCGTGCGTCTTGATCTCTATCTTCCTAACCTTTTGTAATAATTCTTCTGAAGTCATGATTTTATTGGATTATAGACCGTTCGCTTTGCTCTCTGAAGGAATAAGGAATAAAGACGTAAATGTCTCGTCTATCAGTAGAGTTATGTCCGACCGATAGTGTTTAGTCTTTACTCTTTCAGCGAGTGGAACAAGCGGTCTTTACTCTTTCAGCCGAAGGCGATCCTTAAGGCACTTGTACCGCGTTCAGTACTTCCGTTATAATATCTTCGGTCGTCACGTTGTTGGCCTCTGCTTCGTAGGTCAAACCGATACGGTGACGCAACACGTCGTAGCATACCGCACGTACATCTTCCGGAGTAACATATCCTCTCCTATGGATAAATGCGTACGCACGTGCTGCTTTGGCCAGGTTGATACTTGCACGAGGACTACCGCCGAAGGCAATCATCTGCTTGGTCTCCTTCAGACCGTATTCTTCCGGCTGACGAGTAGCAAACACGATATCTACGATATATTTCTCAATCTTCTCGTCCAGATAGACTTCTTCCACTATCTTACGCGCTTTGATAATATCTTCGGTGCTCAGTATTGGCAGCACTTGCTTCTTCTCCGGCGCAATGTTCTGACGGATGATGGCCTGCTCTTCCTCTTTCTTCGGATAACCGATCACCACTTTCAGCATAAAACGGTCAGTCTGGGCTTCCGGCAGCGGGTAAGTACCTTCTTGCTCAATCGGGTTCTGGGTCGCCAGTACCAGGAACGGATCGTCCAACTTGAATGTCTGATCACCAATGGTCACTTGTCTTTCCTGCATGGCCTCCAGCAACGCACTCTGTACCTTCGCCGGAGCACGGTTGATCTCATCTGCTAACACAAAATTAGCGAAGATAGGACCACGTTTGATCTTAAACTCTTCGCTCTTCTGACTGTAGATCTGCGTACCGAGTACATCGGCTGGTAGCAAGTCCGGAGTGAACTGAATACGACTGAAGTTGGCTTTGATCAGGTCGCTCAGCGTCTTGATTGCCAGGGTCTTTGCCAAACCCGGCACACCTTCCAACAGAATGTGTCCGTCACTCAGCAAGCCGATCAACAGACTCTCTACCAAGTGCTTCTGGCCTACAATCACTTGATTCATGCCCATCGTCAGGGCATCAACAAACGAACTCTCGCGCTCAACACGCTCTTGCAATTCGCGAATATCTACTACATTTTGCATAGTTTGTATAGTGTTTTTTATTATTTGACTTTTGTTTTTCTGTTTTTACGACGTGCCGCCTTGGGGCTTTTTTACTCTACGTACACGCCAATTAATATACTACAAATTCCGTGCCAAACCTCTCTGTCTTCCAAATTATTTTCCAAATTCTCAATTCTCTTTCACCCGTTCATCCGTTCATTGCGTCGGGATTATATCCCGACATTAGTTAAATCCTCTATGTGTAACGAAGAAAATTTTCCCTAATTCTTAATAATTTTGACTCTTTAAAATATCAGTCTTTTTTGGGTTTTTTTTGATCTTTTGGGGTTGTTTTGGACCAATAAATCTTTCGCCCGTTTATTGCGTTATGATCAAATCCCGACATTCGTTGAGTCCACTATGTGCAACGAAGATAATTTTTCCTAATTTTTGATAATTTTCGACTCTTTTAAATTATCAATCATTTCTTTTTGGTTTTTTGTCCGTTTTGGGATTTTTTGGACTAAAAGAACTCATCCAATCATTCTTATGTTTTTATCAGCCATCGATATTAAGTTATTATTATGTGATTATTATGTGATTATTATGTTGTTATTATGTGACTAGTATGTTCGTCAGCGGATCTCATCGGGACCATAGCGACTTTTTACCCCAGCAAACCCCCAACAAAACCTCGATAAAACCCCGAGTAAAGTCTAGAATTGCTTCGAATCACTCTTGTGTTGCCCTCGATTTGCCTTCTATTTGAGTTCGATTCGCTCTCGACTTACTCTCAATCTGCCTTCAATCTGTCCTCTTTCTGCCTCTTTCGGCCTAACCCCCACCGGTTACCCGGCAATCATAATTTTCCATAGTTTTCCATAATTTTTTGAATCATTTTGGGCCATTTTGGACTAATCCAATATTCTCCACACCCCGAAACAACTCCGACAAAAAACATCATTTTTTTCTTATTTTATTTGCGCATATCAGGAAAAAGTATTACCTTTGCAACCGATTGTGTTGGAGTCCGTGGATATATACTGCAGCCAAGATATAGTGGGAGAATTGGTGAATAAATATCGCGGGCAGAATGATCGTGAGAATAAGGTCTATTTCTATCATGGCGACCACTTAGGCTCTGCCAATTGGATAACGGACGCGGATGCTCGCATTATTCACAACTACCAATATACTCCTTTTGGCGAGTTGATTATTGATAATTCGTGGGATAGTAATTACGATGAGCGGTATAAGTTCACGGGCAAGGAACGAGACGGAAAGGGGCTATAACACGGCCTCCGCCTAGAATGGCCCTTAAAAGTAAATTTCCCAACATTTTCCCCGGAGCGTTCTCCCGAAGAAACGGGAGAAGCGGCCTCCGCCGATGAGGGTAATTCTAAAAATCCCAACTTTTTCCCAACTCCAAAATTTGCATGATTTGCAAAACTTTTGTACCTTTGCTCCAAATTTAAATCATTTGGTATTATGGAAAAACGTTTTTTGCTTTTGTTTCTACTATTGGGATTGTCGATTGCATCTTTTGCGCAGGTAATTGAGCGCCGAGGTAACCGTTACACAGCTGACGATGTGGCGTATGCCAATAGTACTGCCTTCCGCGGTTATCTGAAAAATACCAATCCGGACCTGTTTGCTGACTACAACAAAGGCTACAAGATGGCTATGACCGGGTGGGGATTATTCGTTTTCGGAGTTGCCGCAACGCCTGTAAGCACGTTTATGCTATTTGTTAACCAAGATCGAGTAGAAACAGATCCGATAACCGGCCAAAAGACATCCAGCACGCCTTTCCCTCCCAAAGCATGGTTCGGCGGATGGATGACATGCGTAGCATTGGCCTCCACGGCGCTTGGTGCCAGCTTTCCATTACTGGGCGTCGGGTATCACAAGATGCATAAATCCGTGGATTCATATACAACCAGACATGCAGGCACACCGCAGGCATATTGGTCGGTAGAACTAAACTCCGACGGTCTCGGAATGGCATATCATTTTTAACACCCTAATATTTTAAACACATTGCATTATGAAAAAGGTATTATTGTACGGAGCCATTGCGATGGCAACAATGCTCGTCAGCTGCGACGGGCGCAACGGAGTGAAAGAGCCGAAAGTGCTCAAACTATCTGCTGCCGAGAAAGAACTGGTGACCAATTGCAACGATTTTAGTTTCAATCTGTTGGCACAAGTGGCCAATACAGAAGACCAAGAGAATGTCATTCTCTCGCCACTCTCTGCATCCGTGTTGCTGGGCATGGTGATGAACGGAGCAGACGGAGAAACATTGGCGCAAATACGCGACGTGTTGGGCTTTGCCGATGATGCTTCCATCGAAGAAATCAATGCCTATTACCGCCAATTGATGGACGCGCTGCCTGCTTTGGACAAATATTCCATAGTGGCGTTGGCTAACGGTATCTGGGTGCGCGAAGATTTTCCCGTGCGCGAGACATTTGTATCTGCCTGCAAAGACAATTTCGATGCGGAGGCTAAGAACGTGAAGAGTTTTACCGACCAGAAAGTGTTAGACGAAATCAATCGCTTTGCCGCGCAACATACCAACAAGCGAATCAAGGAAATCGTTACGCGCGATATGGTAAACGAGCAGACCATTATGGCTCTACTCAATGCCGTTTATTTCAAAGCCCAGTGGGAAAAAAGTTTCAAGAAATCGGATACCAAGAGAAAAACGTTCACTACGCTGAACGGCCAAGAGATACAAACGGATATGATGTATCAGTCTGAGGATATAAAGTACGGTGAAGACGAAGATTATCAGATAGTAGAACTGCCATACAAAGGCGGCAAATATTGCGCAGATATAGTTCTGCCGGCTCAGGGAATCGATATTCGCACTTGGGCGAAAGGTCTGACTGCAGAGCGTTGGAGTCAAATGGTGCCGACATATAGTGAAGAAGTAGAATTGACAATACCTAAGTTCTCGCTCAATTATGAACGCGAGTTGAAAAAAGACTTGCAAGCATTGGGAATGACGTATGCATTTGATGCGGACGGAAAGGCCAATTTCACGCGTATGGTAGAACCGGATTTGGGAGGCCTGTATGTTTGGCTTGACATGGTTAAGCAGAAAGCATTCATGCAAGTGGATGAAGAGGGAACGGAAGCCGCGGCAGTGACCGTCGGAATGTTCAAAAACTACGCAACAGCAGCCGGTCATCAATTTATAGCAGACCGTCCGTACTTGTTCGTCATTCGCGAGAAAGACTACGGTACGATACTCTTTGCCGCCATCATCGGTCATCCCGAATGGCAGAAATAAGCAGAAAGCCGTACAAAATCCCAACAAAATGACATGCGTGCTTGCGTATGTCATTTTTTTGTTGTACTTTTGCAGCCGATTTGGCAAAAGGGCATTTGTCCGCCCCGAGCCGTAAACATTTGTAGGTTTATTTAATTATGATTAAAATTCAATTTCCGGACGGATCTGTCCGTGAGTATGAGAGCGGAATCAACGCTCTGCAAATTGCTGAGAGTATCAGCAGTCGTTTGGCGCAAGACATCCTTTGCGCAAGTATCAAAGCTAATAACCAAGACGAGTGGACCATCATCGAACTCAACCAACCGATTGAGAGCGATTGCGCTATCCGCCTTCACAAGTGGGAAGATGCTGAGGCCAAGCATGCCTTTTGGCACACCAGCTCACACTTGATGGCCGAAGCTCTGCAGGAACTCTATCCGGGTATCCAATTCGGTATAGGCCCTGCTATCGACAACGGATTCTACTATGACGTCCTGCCTGCAGAAGGACAAGTCATCAAGGATTCCGACTTCCCAGCTATCGAAGCCAAGATGATGGAACTGCGCGCTAAGAAAGAGGCGCTCGTTAAGCGTGCTATCAGCAAGGCTGACGCACTCAAGACTTTCGGCGACAAAGGACAGACATATAAATGCGAGTTGATTAGCGAACTGGAGGACGGTCATATCACCACTTATACCCAAGGCGCATTCACCGATCTCTGCCGCGGACCGCACTTGCTGAGTACTGAACCTATCAAGGCTATCAAGATTCTTTCGTGTGCTGCAGCCTACTGGCGTGGCGATGAGAAGCGTCCGATGATGACCCGTATCTATGGTATCTCGTTCCCGAAGAAAGCCATGCTTGACGAATATCTTACCTTGCTCGAAGAGGCTAAGAAGCGTGACCACCGTAAGATCGGTAAGGAACTGGAACTCTTCATGTTCAGCGATATGGTCGGCAAAGGTCTGCCTATCTGGCTGCCGAAGGGAACAGCACTGCGTCTGCGTCTGGAGGACTTCCTCAAGAAGATTCAAAAACGCTATGGTTACCAGCAAGTTATCACTCCGCATATCGGTAGCAAGAACCTCTATATCACTTCCGGTCACTGGGATCACTACGGCAAAGATTCGTTCCAGCCTATCACCACGCCGGAGGAAGGCGAAGTTTATTTGCTCAAGCCGATGAACTGTCCTCACCACTGCGCTATCTTCAAGAACAGCCCGCGTAGTTACAAGGACCTGCCGTTCCGCTGCGCTGAGTTCGGTACCGTTTACCGTTACGAGCAATCGGGAGAGCTCCACGGATTGACTCGTGTACGCTCGTTCACCCAAGATGACGCGCATATCTTCTGCCGTCAAGACCAAGTGAAGCAAGAGTTCATTCGCGTGATGGAGATTATTGAGATCATCTTCAAGGCTCTGGACTTCAAGGAGTTCGAAGCACAGATCTCTCTCCGTGATCCGAATAACCACGAGAAGTATGTCGGCTCGGACGAAGTATGGGCTATGGCAGAGCAAGCTATTATCGACGCTTGCAAGGAGAAGAATCTGCCGGCTAAGGTGGAATATGGCGAGGCTGCATTCTATGGTCCTAAGTTGGACTTTATGATCAAGGATGCACTGGGCCGTCGTTGGCAACTCGGTACCATCCAGGTAGACTACAACCTGCCGGAACGTTTCGAACTCGAATATACCGGTGAGGATAACCAGAAACACCGTCCGGTGATGATCCACCGTGCACCGTTCGGCTCTATGGAGCGTTTCGTGGCTGTGCTGATTGAGCATACAGCAGGTAAGTTCCCATTGTGGCTGACTCCGGATCAGGCTGTCGTACTGCCTATCTCCGAAAAATCGAACGACTATGCATGGAAGGTAAAGGAACTGCTTGAGCAACAAGATGTGCGTGTTATCGTAGATGACCGCAACGAGAAACTCGGCCGTAAGATTCGCGACAACGAATTGAAGCGTATTCCGTACATGCTGATTGTCGGTGAGAAAGAAGCCGAAGAAGGCCTCGTTTCTGTTCGCCAGCAAGGTGCAGAGGAGAAGGGCCAAATGACTATTCAGGAGTTTGCAGACTTCATCAACGATACAGTCAAGAAGCAAATGAGCGCATATTAATTCGCTACGCTGATAAAACCAAAACGCATCGCCCAAATGAGCGATGCGTTTTTGATTATGTACAATCGGTCTGTTATACCGTCGCTTCGATGCTCCAGACGAAAGCACGAACACCGACCTCTTCATTGCGGAGATCCAGTTTCTTGATAGACTCCAATAGTGTCGGCACTTGTTCGTCATCCACAACGGTGATGACGCAAGAGTTCATTTCCGGCCAAGCGTGTGTTCCGCGGCGCGGCTCTCCGCCGTTGGTACCACGGCCCTGTACTTGCTCAAAGAATGTAAATCCTTTGATACCCAGTACATCCAGCATATATTCTACACGACCAGTGTTGGCCTGATTAAATACAATCATTACACTTTTCATTTCTTCTCCTCCTTATTTACCTTAATATCCATAAAGATGAATTTCTTGCGCAGCGCGTCTTGCTTGTTACGATCGCCATGACGTGTCATAGCTCCATAGAGAACCGGTACCAGATAGAGGGTGAGGAAGGTACTAACCGTCAAACCGCCAATAACGACGATTCCCAGCGGTTGCCACATCTCTGCTCCTTCACCGGAGG
>JAILDU010000021.1 GCA_024689005.1 Paludibacteraceae bacterium | reverse complement strand
TCCGTCGGTATCGAATGATGATGGTGATGTTCGTGACTCATATTGTTTGGGTATTATAACTGCCACTTGAGTGTATTCTGTTGTATATCTTGCATTCGCTTGTAGAATCCTCCGGATTGGGTCAACTCGGTCGGAGTGCCTATTTCCGACACCTTGCCATTCTCCAGGACAACAATCTTGTCCGCTCCGCTCACGGTACGCATTCTATGCGCGATAATGATGACGGTTTTGTCTTTGACCAAACGGGAAAGCGATTCCTGAATGAAAGTCTCGTTCTCTACATCCAACGAAGCTGTTGCTTCGTCGAGCAGGATAATCGGCGCATCCTTGAGGAACGCGCGTGCGATGGACAAACGCTGACGCTCTCCGCCGGACAGTTCGCTACCATTTTCGCCTATCAGGGTATTCCATCCGTTCGGCAGTTTTTCGGCAAAGACATCCACATGAGCCAGTTTGGCGGCCGCAATGACTTCTTCGTCCGTAGCATCTTTTCGCCCGATACGGATATTCTCCAGCACGGTATTGTTGAAAAGCGTTACATCCTGGAATACTATAGAATAGAGGTTCATCAGCGTTTCCGGATCCACCTTAGAAACGTCCATTCCGCCCACCGTTATTTGTCCGCTGTCTATGTCCCAGAAACGCGCAGCCAGGCGTGAGATAGTGGTTTTTCCGCTTCCTGAAGGGCCGATGATAGCGGTCACTTCACCTTGTTTGGCGACAAAAGAGACTCCGTTCAGGACCGTTTCGGAAGTGTCGTAAGCGAAGTGCACATCGCGGAACTCGATATCATACCCCCGATTGGTCAGTTTCTCTTCGCCGGTTTGCTCCTCATGATTGAGTATCTCGTCCATTCGCTCGCTTGGGATATTGAGTGCAAGTACGGCTGACAGGTTCATCAGCGCTCCGGACAAGGGATCGTACAGACGCGAAGCCACAAGCAGGAACACGAAGAAGGTGAGCAAGTCCAAACTACCGCTGACCAGCAGATTGGCGCCGACCAAAACGGTGGTAGCGACACCGACTCTGAGAATCATTTGTCCGCTGACCACAAAACATGCCATTCCCATTTCGGCTTGCAAGGCACGTTTTTCCGTCAAATCGATACGGGTGTACAGATCGTCCAAATAGCCTTTCTCCGCATCGCACGAACGGATATCCTGGAAGGTCTCCAATCCCTCTTGTATATGGTCGGCAAGGTCCAGTTTGGCCTGATTTTGCTTGCGTGAGAAAGCGTTCTGGAATTTAGCAGAGAACAAGACAACACAAATGGCGATTGGGATTACCCAAACAGCAGCCAAAGCCATTCGCCAATCGAAGAAGAAAAGCATACTTCCAATAAGCAAAATGGATATCATGGAACCGACCAAGTCAGGGACAAAATGCGATGTACCCGTTTCGATTGCAGCAGCGTCGGCCATGATAGTACTGGTGAGATCGGCCAGGTCTTTTCTTGCGAAGAAGGACAGAGGCAGTTTGCGCAGTTTCTCTGCAAGCGCTATACGACGGCGTCCACTCTCCTGATAGACAGAGATAAACTGCTTGTTGTACTTAATCCATGCCATGCCCATTATGATTAGCAGGACTGCTACAATTTTCCAGACGTAGCTCCACGGATTGGTTATTCCGTTTCCGGTCAGGTCTCTGACAATCAGAAAGATCAGAGCTACAGGCAACATCAACACAACATCCATCGCCGCGCTGAGGAGGCACGAACGGATAAGGTCACGCGCACCCTGCTCGGTGGCGGCATATTTATGACGTATATAATTAACTATTCTCATTTGATATTCCATTTAATAGATTCATTGTATTGTTTCCACATAGCGGCATATTGTCCGCCTTTCTTCACCAGAGTCTGATGGTCGCCACTTTCGCTGATACGGCCATTCTCCAACACATAGATACAATCGGCTCCGGTAATAGACGACAGTCTGTGTGCCACCATGATCAACGTTTTGCCGCTTTGAGCCATGCGGGAGAAAGCCTCCTGCACACGCACCTCGTTGTCCGGGTCAGCAAAAGCGGTTGCTTCGTCCAAGATAACAATAGGCGTATTCTTCAGCATAACGCGCGCGATAGATATACGTTGCTGTTCACCGCCGGAGAGATATGTTCCTTTGGTACCAATGATGGTATCGATGCCATCGGGCAATTTGGCGATGATATCGTCACATTGGGCATTGTGGAGCGCCTCCATCACTTCCTCGCGGCTTGCCGTGGGTCTGCCCAACCGCACATTTTCGAGAATACTGGTTTTCAGCAAACGGCTATCCTGGAAGACGAACGATATGCGGTTCATCAGTTCGCGCTTAGGTATATTGCGTATATCGACACCGCCCAGGGTGATAGAGCCTTCCGTCACGTCAAAGAAACGCGCGATGAGACTGGCCGTAGTCGTTTTACCGCCACCCGAAGGTCCGACAAAGGCTATTTTCTGCTGAGACGGGATATGCATCGATATGCCGTCCACCGCAAAACGCTCTGCCTCGGGGTAACGGAATCGGACGTTATGCAACTCTATCTCGTTCTCGTCGGGAAGAACGGCCTTCTCCGGCTCCTTCAGAGGGTCGATAGCCAATATGCGGTTCACCTTGTCCAACGCGCCGGCAGCAATCATCTCATTCTCACCGACAAACATAAGCCTATTGAGGACAACGGCCAACGACGGAGTGATGATGATATAGTACAACAGATTGAGGAGAAAAATCCCATCCACGGTACCGCCCTTGGCCATAATCAATGTGAACGCTATGAGCAAAGCGAAAGAAGCATTCACTAACATGATATATAGCGACATCGGTATTTGCAATTCCCGCGTATAGGCTATCACCCATGTTTCGTACTTATCAATACTTTGTTTGAATCGTTTGAAAGAGAAGACGGATTGTCCGAACGTTTTGATAACCGGTGTACCGCGTACGTATTCTACGGCTTCGTTGGACATAGAATCCAGTGCTTGGCAGTATTCATTAATCTGCTTTTTCATGCTCTCTCCTGTCATGAACGAGGCAATGACCATAAGAGCCAGGACCGCTGTTGACAGACAGAGAAGTCCCATCCGCCAATCGAAGCCGAACATGAGTCCGGCTAAGCCGACGATAGTAGCATAAGCGCCGATCCTATCGGGGGTCTGGTGCGCCAAGTAATTCTCCGTGGACTCGGTAGTCTCTTGCACCCATTTGCGTACTTTGCCGCTACCGAGGCTGTCCAGGAAACCGATAGGCAGGGTCATGATATGCTTCATCATAGCCTTTCGCATATTAGCCGCAACGCGGAATGCCACCAAATGCGAGCACATCAGACCGGAGCAATACACGAAGATAGATGCGATGGCAAATCCGACAGCCAACCAACCATAAAGAACCAAATGAGTCGCTTCGGAATAATTAGGAGCGACCGTTATCACATCCCGCAGGATTAACCAGATGCAAATAAAAGGAGCTAAAGCCAACAACTGGCCTAATGCCGTTATTCCCATCGAAAGATACATCAACCATTTTCGCTTACCGGCATAGGCAAGCAATGGTTGTAAAACAGACTTATTTTTTTGCATAGTAACCTTACATTAAAATTTCGGTGCAAAATTACTGCTTTTTTAGGAAGTGGACAATCCCGTAAAATAGTGAAATGTTTTTGCACTATCCGTGCTATGTATTTTAAAATATTCTCACAATTACCAAATAAGGTTAAAAATCGTTCTGTGTTTTCTGCATAGGTCATGTATAGGACAATAGTGTATTCAGGATTCAAATCGGGATAATCTGCATGGAAAAGCATTTTGATAGCGGTTTTTGCACCAATAATTTGCATATATCAAAAAAAAGCAGTAATTTTGCCGAGTTTTTAGTATACGTGCATGTTATGCGCGTAAGCGTACACACATAAATTAAGAGGAGCACACGCTCCCGAAAAGAAATTAAAAATCAAAATCACAAACATAATGAAGTATTTCAATCAGCTACGAGCCGCGATGGCTCTCACGATGGCAAGCCTGCTGATGGTCGGATGTCATTCCGACATCGATTTTAACAATATCGACGGCAAGGCAGAAGTTGACATGGGACTGGTGCTTCCAATCGGAACTATGAGTGTCTCACTCAAGGATGTGTTGGGCAAAGTACCTAATATCTACATTGACTCTCTGGACAACAGAGGTGTAATCACCTGGAAGGACACGTTTATTATCGACCGTAACTATCACAAAGTGGACCTGACCAAGTATATCTCCAGCGGAGACTTTTCGTTGGACGTGTACGACAAGGTGGCCGACAAGTTGGACAGCGACGGCAAGTTGACAGGAACAGGTTCGGACATGGTAGTTGATTTTCCGCTGACACTCAAGCTCAAGGATATCAACCGTGATGTCAACGATGAGCGTTTGGACAGTGCTCTGATTGACTTGGCTAATTTCACCTCCTCCATCACCAATCATAACATGAGTGATCTGGACTGGAATTACATTCAGAAGATTGAGTTGGACTTGGGCGAGCGAATCACCCGTCGTGCCGGTAACCGCATCACCATCTACACCAAAGATGGCAGCGTTTCCGGCTATGGACAAGAGATGCCGAACCCTGTGGACAACTTCACTATCTGTCTGATGAAGAACCGCAATCTGACTCCGGACCAATGGGTATATTACCCGGGAAACGTAGTAGATGAGTGCGAATTCCATTGCTATATTACCATCAATATTCCAGCCGGCACCAAAGTGGCTGTGCCTAACGATGCAGCATTCAAGTACCATCTGGGAGTGCAATTCATTGACTATGAAGCTATCTGGGGCTATTTCAGCCAATCAACCGATATGCATGACGAGGACACTTTGGATTTCACCCAAGCATGGGGAGACCTGGACTTCATCAAAAAAGCACGTTTGCCGTTCTCTGACCCGAAAATCAAGGTTGGCATAACGACTCACGTTGCCGGAGCATTGGTCGTTGGTGGCGACTACTTGTTCACCGTAGATTCGGCCGGCGAAAAGCACTATGCCGAATTTGAGGGTTCACACAAACTGGAACACCACTTCCGCGAGACCGAGTATCTGGACCCGGTTACCAGCCATATAGGCGATTCAACCAACAAGGAGATAACGACCTTCACCTTCGACAAGTCTGACCGCGGTGGACGTATTGATCGTCTGTTCGTCAACATGCCGCAAGAGTTGGCGTATAACTTCAACGTCAATTTCGACTGGGTAAAGACCCCGCAGATACGTGTAACGCAGAACACCAATATTCGTATCAACGCCGAAGCAAGCCTGCCGATGATATTCAATCAGGGCACGTATATTGCTTATTCGGACACCGTTAAGAATGTAGATTTGTCGAAGGCCAGCATCGACTCGCTGCTCAACGACGTGGAGTTGGTTGATACACTCAAACTGTCGGACATCAAGTTGCTGCTGATTGCCCACAGCACTATTCCATTACAGGTTAAGGCTACGTTCCGTTGCTATGACGAGAATGGCAATATGATCATGGATCCGGATGACTCGAGTAAACCGCTTGTACTATTCGAATCCGATACGTTGCGCATCAATCCGCCTAAATACACCTTCGCTAATGGTGCATGGGTTATGGAGACGACCAAGTCGAGTATTGTGGCGTCTGTCAGCAAGAAGAAACTGGAGAAGTTCTCTGAGATCAAGACTATCATGTATTCGCTCTGGGTGGACGACGAGTCGCTTGACTACGCCTTCAAACAAGGTGCATTCAACGTACGTCTCACCGGTGACTCCGGCCTCAAGCTGAAAATCGGTTTGACTGCACACGTAGATGCCGTTTTGAATTTGAATGAAACTAACAACAAAGACTAAGGAGGACTGACCCATGAATATGAATCGTAAGTTTTGGACCATTGTCCTTCTGGCATTGACTTCCATCAGCATGAATGCGCAACAGGTGAACACCCTGTATTTCCTGGAAAGCGCACCTATGCGTCACACTATCAACCCGGCATTTCAACCGGTCAGCAAAGGATATATCAGTTTCACCCCGCTCGGATGGACAACTCTCGGTGTGGGTAATAACTCGCTGACCATCAGCGACTTGTTCTACGTTGACCCCAAGACGGGCAAGACCGTCACTCCACTCCATCCGGAGGCGGGCGACAAGCAACTGTTCCTCAAGCAGTTCAAGCACAGCATGCTCTATCTCAATACCGACCTGACGCTCGGACTGCTCAATATGGGATTCCGCATCAAGGATGACGGTTACCTGACTATCGGCTTCAACGAGCGCATTGAATTTGGTGCCACGATGCCGAAAACCATGTTCCAATTCATGCTGGGAGGCGGTATGACCGATTTGAACGGCGGAGTCAACACCATGAACTTCAACGGATTGGGCATGGGAACAACGCTCTATACCGAGGCAGCCTTCGGATACAGTCACCGTCTGAACGACCAATGGACCATCGGTGGAAAACTGAAAGTACTATTCGGCCAGCTTGATATGGGCATCAATAGCAAACTACTGCAAGTCAAATCAACACCGGAATGGATGAACCTGAACGCACAGTTCGCCATCAACGGTGCAGGACCGATTGACTTCGCAAAAATGCCAAGCCCGGACGGCAAGAACATGCAGGAATATGTCGATGAGCTAAAAAACAACGATGTGAAGGCCGAGGATGTGATTGATTACAGCAATTGGCGCAGAATGATCACGCCGTCAGGCATGGGTGCGGCTATTGACTTCGGTTTTGCATACAAGCCGATTGAGAACCTGCAACTCAGCGTAGCCATCACCGACCTGGGATTCATCTATTGGTACAAAGCGCAGAAATACACCTGCCAGATAGATACCACCTTTGAGGGTGTGGGCGAGTTCGACTACGGAGATCCGGCTTTCCGCGACGATGAAGGCAACTTCTCCACCCAACTACTGTTTGACTCCGTCAAGACCAACCTGATGGGCATCGCTAACAACGCCACCTTCCAACGTCAGGGCAAGGGATATTGCAAGATGCCTTCAGCCCGTCTGAATGTCGGCTTGGATGCTAATTTCTGGGACAACCGCATCGGATTGGGTATCGTTTCGGCTACACGTCTTTATAACGCGCGCCTATACGAAGAGGTCACGCTCGGTTTTGCTTTCCGTCCGTGCAATTGGTTCCAGTTGGCTGCATCATACTCGCTCATGGAGAACGGTAAGTACAGCAATATCGGAGCCGGATTGAGCTTCATGCCGTACGACGGAATCAACATGACACTCGCTATGGATTATATCCCGACCTCGTACGCAGGCATGGATATCAATGGCAAGAAGCAGTATGTCATTCCGGACAAGACCAAGATGGTTAACCTCGCGATGGGCTTCTCCATTTGCTGGGGTAGCAATCGCCGCGATAAGGATAAAGATGGTGTTTGGGACAAATTGGATATGTGTCCTGAGACTCCGCTCGGAGTTCTGGTGGACGAGAGAGGTTGTCCGCTGGATGAGGATAAAGATGGTGTACCTGATTATCTCGACCAATGTCCGGGCACACCTCGAGAGGCTATCGGTTTCGTTGACTCAGTCGGTTGTCCGTTGGATAGCGATGGCGATGGTGTCTTCGACTACAAAGACTACTGCCCGAATACTCCGGCAGAGGTACGCGGATTGGTTGACTCTGTCGGTTGTCCGCTGGATACCGATGGCGATGGTGTTCCTGATTACAAGGATCAATGTCCGGGCACACCTAAGGAGGCTTATGGCAAGGTAGATACGCTCGGTTGTCCGCTGGATAGCGACGGCGATGGTGTCTTCGATTATCTGGATCAATGTCCGGGCACACCGGAAGAAGCTCGCGGTCTGGTTGACACAGTCGGATGTCCGCTGGATACAGACTTGGATGGTGTACCGGATTATAAGGACGAGTGCCCGAACACACCGGAAGCAGCACGCGGACACGTTGATGCTAAGGGATGTAACCTCGATACAGATAACGATGGTGTACCTGATTACCTGGATGAGTGTCCGATGGTACCCGGTTTGAAGGCCAATAAGGGTTGTCCTGAGGTAAAACGCGAGGTACGTCAGTTGCTCCAAAAGGCTATGCAAGGTATTGAGTTTGAGACTGGTAAGGCTTCTATCAAGAAGAAATCCTTCCCGCTCTTGAACCAGATTGCACAAGTATTTGTCGAGAACGGCAACTATATCATCGAGGTACAAGGTCACACAGATAACACCGGTTCGGCAGAAATCAACAAGAAACTATCTGACCAACGTGCTAACTCTGTGATGAAGTACTTGATCACACGTGGTGTACCGGAGGATCGCCTGAGCGCACACGGATATGGAATGGAAATGCCTATTGCTGACAACAAGACCAAAGCAGGCCGTCAGAAGAACCGCCGCGTTGAGTTCAAGATCAGCTTCGAGGAGATACACTTCGAGACATATCTGGATCACGCAGACCCGCAACCGGAACCTGCTCAGCCGGAACAAACACCGGAACAGGCTCCGCAACAACAAGCACAATAAATGCTTCTGGATGGCGGCTCTGACCGGCCGCCATCTAACTCCTTTTTAATCATTAACATTTTAAAAACATTTATTTATATGGGACGCGCTTTTGAATATCGTAAAGCTACCAAATTGAAACGCTGGGGACATATGTCCCGCACATTCACCAAACTGGGTAAGGAAATCACTATTGCTGCCCGTGAGGGCGGTCCGGATCCGGATTCCAACCCACGTCTGCGTGCACTGATCCAACAGTGTAAACGCGAAAACATGCCGAAGGACAACATCGATCGTGCTATCAAAAAAGCCACCGATAAGTCTTCGGAGGGATACAAGGAGATCAACTACGAAGGATACGGTCCACATGGTATTGCTATCTTCGTTGAGACTGCTACAGACAACCACATGCGTACTGTTGCCAACATCCGTTCGTACTTCACCAAATTCGGTGGTACACTCGGCACACAGGGTTCGCTGCAGTTCCTCTTCGACCGCAAGGCTTGCTTCACCGTTACTATGAAGGACGGCATTGACTTGGACGAACTGGAGCTCGAACTCATCGATTTCGGAGTAGAAGAACTCGGTGTGGATGAAGAGGAAAACACCATCGTCATCTACTCGGACTTCAACGAGGCAATCAACATGCAGAAATACTTGGAGGAGCAAGGATTTGAAATTCAGTCTCTTGAATTCGTTCGCATTCCTAACGACACCAAAGAACTCACCGACGAGCAACGTGAGTCAGTACAAAAACTGATTGACAAGATCGAAGAGGACGAGGATGTTCAGAACGTCTTCACCAACATGGCAGAATAATTGACAGTTGATAATTGATAATTGATAATTGACAATTTGCATGCTAATAGCAAATTATTTTACACTGACAGAACGCCAGGCTGAGCAATTTGCTCAGCTTGACGCGCTGTATAGGGATTGGAATAGCAAGATCAACGTTATCTCGCGCAAAGACATCGACAATCTATACGAGCATCATATACTCCACTCGCTTGCGATCGCCAAATGGCTGCCTTTCCAGCCGGGTACCACTATCATGGATGTTGGCACAGGAGGAGGCTTTCCCGGCATTCCTTTAGCCATTCTTTTTCCGGAATGTCAATTCCTGCTGATTGACTCTATTGGTAAAAAAATCAAGGTTGCCACAGAAGTGGCTCAAGCGCTGGGACTAACCAACGTTGTCTGCAAACAGGAACGTGCTGAAGAAGAGAAGCAGAAGTTTGACTTCATTGTCAGCCGCGCAGTTATGCCGCTTCCGGATCTGGTTAAACTGGTTAGAAAGAACATATCCGACAAGCAGCGAAACGCTGTTCCCAATGGCGTTATAGTGCTCAAAGGTGGAGACCTGACCGATGAACTGAAACCATTCATCAACAAGTCCAATGGCCTGCAACCGGAAATAACACCTTGCAGTCAATGGTTCATGGGAGAATGGTTTGAGACCAAACAAGTTATTTATTTACCGCTATAAACGGACACAAGAAAAAAGGCACTCAGACGAGTGCCTTTATATTTTCTGTTGCTGATCCGGCCAACAAGTCGATTGGCGCAAGTTCTATCATGGTCTTGCAGCCGTATTGCCCGCGTTGCTTCATTCGGTACGCCGCGCGCGCACAACTGACCATCACCTGTCCTGTCAGAGCCGGATTGTTGATCTCCATATTAAACTCAAAACGCTGGTTATGTGTCTCGCCGGACACGCCTGAACGAGTGAGATGAACACCGTGAGCTACATTATTGAGAGCATTCACATCCTCCACCTGTATCACGTGCGTCTCGTCATGAGCAAAATAATCATCCTTGAGCAATGCAGCCTCAACGGTCTTGAAATCTGCTCCATCTTCCAACTCGATATACACAATACGGCGATGCACACCCGTTCCCAACGGAATGGTCATGCTCAACGCGTTCTTCACACCATCTATAGCTTTGGCGGCCACAGAGTGCCCCATAGAACGACCCGGACCGAAATTGGTGTACGTGATACCCTTAGGAGCCATCGCAAGCAACAACGCACGCATGACACTATCTGTTCCCGGATCCCAACCGGCAGAGATAATACTGATGGTCCGGTTGGTCTCACACAGCGGATTCAACTGCTCTCGCAGACCGAGAATCTGACCGTGAATATCAAAACTATCCACCGTACAAATCCCCTTGCCGGCCAATACTGCAGCGAATTTGGGCACCTCACGCGTGGGGGTACACAAGAGCACTACATCTGCATCCACATTGTCCAAACAATCGTTATGGTGATATACTCCGGCCAACTCCATGTCCGAAGCAGCCAAAATGGCTTGTTCTGCCGCACGGCCTATATTGCCGTAACCAAGAATCGCTACTCTAATCATATACTTCTTTACAAATACGCTGCAAAATTACACTTTTTTGGGCATATATGCAAGTATTGATGAATAATTATTCTTCCTTTTTCTCCAAATCATACCGGAAACCGAGATATATTTTCCATCCCGTAGTCGGACCGCATACCATAGATGCATCAAAGTCTCTACCAAATGGCTGATCTGCGGCTATGATAGGAGTGTCTTGACGGAAATTGGTCATATTCTCCGCTCCCAGATAGAGACTACACGTACGGAAGTACTTGGTCACTTGCGCCATCAGTTGCGGATACCAGGTATAAGGTTTGGGCGTCCCGTATCCGCCCAGCATATCTCCAAGAGCCACAAAACCGTCGGGCATTCTACCGATACCGTTAAACTGCGCCGTGACATCAAACTGCCATTTGCGCAGCGGTGTTTGGTAACTGGTGGTGATTATTCCCTTGAACCTGTTAGTCAGCGCTTTAGGACGCAATGCATATTCACCTTTGGCTGCATCATAAGTCGTTTGTTCCACATCGGTCCAACGGAAGGCGGCCGTCCATGTCCAGCCACGCAACACCTCCATAGATGCCTCCACCTGCGCGCAATGGGCAAACGACTTAGCTCCGTCTATGTCCTTCTGATTATAGATATATACGGCGTGCGGGTCGTAATCCATATCCACTATGAGCGAGTTCAAGAAGTGCGTATAGTAATACTCTGCGGATAACTGCAATTGCTTTTGACCCAGCGGAATATAAAATGTGGTTGAGAGACCTGTATTAACAGCGCGTTCCTGCGCCACATCCATATTCCACTGGATTTTTCTGTTGGACGACAACATAAAAGCATTATCCGCAATCATATTCGGCGAACGATAGCCCATACCGGCACTCGCACGGATCGTCCACCACTCAAATGGCGTATAGCGTACATTGGCACGTGGTGTGACGAAGAACCCGTAGCGTGTGGAATAATCTGCACGTACACCTGCTACCAGAGAAAGGGTCTCCGCGTACTTGTAACTGTATTCAGCAAAGAGACCGGGCGTCACTTCGTAGCGATCCATCGTGACAGGACCCAAATACAAGTTGGCAGGAAACGGTCCGTGACCCGCATACATGCTGCTCAGCCTCTCGTTATACTTATCGAAATTGACAGAAACACCCGCAGAGAGGCGATGGTCATTGTCTATCAATCCTCCGCCTTCCCAATTGCGTTGCCATATGCCGTTCAGATAAGCATTCAGTTGGTCG
>JAILDU010000006.1 GCA_024689005.1 Paludibacteraceae bacterium | reverse complement strand
GCAGGAGGATAGATTGTCGTTCCTTTTAGTTTTATCATATTATGCTTACGTCCGATGAGTGGTGTGAGACGATAACTGTTTCGTCCGCAAGCACACGGTTTATTCACACGCGCAGCAATATCTCCGGTGCGGAAACGAAGGAGTGGCATTCCCTCTACGCCCAAAGTAGTAATAACAATTTCACCGGGCTGACCATCTGCCACCGGTTTGTCATCATCTCCTATAATCTCAACAATAATCAGTTCCGGATGAACGTGTCCTCCACAAGCATGTTCGCACTCGGAGAATGTAGCAGACATCTCCGTAGATGAATAGGTAGCATAGAGTTCCACTTCCGGCCACTTATCGTGGATTCGCTGACCGAGCAGATTGAGATTGAATTGCTGATCACGCAGACCTTCACCTATTCCGATGATTTTGCGTATGGATGAATGACGGTAATCTATATCGTGCTGCTCAGCATATTCTATCAACCTCAGTATGAACGAAGGCACACACATGATTGCGGTTGGATGCAGACGCAATATGGTATCCCACTGCAGTTCGGGTATTCCGTTCCCGACACGTATTATACTGGCTCCCATACTGCGGATTCCCATCCAATACGCCAAGCCTGCCATAAAGCGCTTGTCGATGGTTGTCATCAACTGCAATATGTCACCTTTGTGAAGTCCGGCACAGGCAAACGATTTATGTTCGTTATAGGCCAAACGCTGCAGGTCCGACTCTGTACAGCCGAAGAGGACCGGGTCACCCAATGTTCCGGACGTGGTGATATAGTCTATTATATCTTCGCGCGCTACACATAGAAAATCATTGTTGTAGCGTTGCAAGTCTGCTTTCTCAGTGAATGGCACATGCTGCAGGTCATCTATTGTACGAATAGATGCCGGATCTATATGATGCTCGGCAAACATTCGCTTGTAATAAGGCGAGTGTTGTGCCAAATAAGCCATTTGTTTGCGCAATAATTCTTCTTGGTACGCGCGTATACGATCTACTGATTCAAATTCGATATCCATTGTAGAAACTCTTTTTTCCATTGTCTGCATTCTTCTGTTCCTTTAGTTTCTGATGCTCCGAAGCCGTGCCCTCCCGTCTTATACTGTATATATTGGTGTGGAACATGATTAGCGGATAGAGCCGAGTCCAATAATTCCGAGTTGCGATACATAACAACTGGGTCATCCACGCAATTAACAAGAAAGACAGGCGGACAATCCGGAGTAATATGTCGTTCTATAGAGAGGCTGTCACGCATCGATTCGTTCCATTGTCCCCACACTCCCAATGCACCGCGGCGCGAACGTTGATGGACATAATGTTGATCAGAGAAAGTCACCACCGGATATATCGGACACAAGAAATGTGGTTTGTACTCCGTTCGATTATGCGTATAGGACATCATCGTTAGATGTCCTCCCGCCGAAAACCCCATCACTCCGATGCGCGTTGTGTCTATATGCAAGGAATCAGCCATCTGATAAACCTGTTGCAACGCTTCTTCCACATCCGTCAACATCTTGGGATACTTATTGCCTATTCCTAATACGCGAAAACCAACAATATACGCAGCAACAGTTGCCACGTGATATTTTAGAACAAAAGCATTGATTCCGTTCTTCTGCAGCCATTCAGCAACTCCGACACCCTCTGTCGGCATATCCAGCCATGAATAACTGCCGCCCGGACAGACAATAACAGCCATACCCGTATTGGTCGTGCTGTCCGCCAAATAAGGAGTCAAACGTTGTTGCTTTGCCATTAGAGGTAAAGAATGATTCAAAAGAAGCATACATACCAACAGCAACATGCGCAATATACGTCCCCCGTGACGGGTGATACGCATAGCCGTACTTATTGATTCATCATCAGTTGGCAACTGGCCATGTAGCGTAACTCGATATCCTTGCTCTGCCAACTCTGCGCCTTGATTTAGATGTTCTATATCAGTTCCTTCTATGGTTTTGTCTATCCTATTGGAGTGAAGAAGAGCGCTGTAATGCAATTCCAATGATTTAGTTCTGCGTTTGTAATCACGACCGAAGGACAGGTCTTTGTATGGGATCTCGGGTAGTATAGTCATGTGCACATGATTAGGTTTGAGAGCAAACTGCCTGCGACTAATATAATCATTCATTCCCTCCAGCAATAGCGGTTGAATAGGCAACTTGAATAACTCCGCATAGTAGCATGCTCCGCGATGAAAAGTTCCTATTTCGCCGGTTGTAGTACGTGTTCCTTCTGGAAAGATCAGCAACGAATAGCCTTCTTCTATCACGCGACGCAAAAGCATTTCTCTATTCTCTTCTGCTTGCGATACCGGGAAGCAATCCATCTTGCGTGCTACAACATAGAAAATCGGATTTCTCCATACGTAATCCTTCACCATTACCGCTATACGAGGAGACAAAGACAGATAAAACATTATATCTATGAATGATTGGTGGTTCGAAATGATTACAGATGGATGTTCACACAATTGGATATGATGCGGGTTGTGGATGGTGTAATGCAAACCGCTAAGCATAAAACAATAATGCTTAGCCAGACATTGCATAATACGATGATATCGCGCGCGGCTACCGACGTCATTCCCGCATATAGCAAAATATAGTATTGAGAACGGACTTACCAGCAAAAGCATTGTCAGACCAAAATAAGTAAAACAAAGCACAGTCCGCCAATACATATTAACGTATCCAAAGAGCAAAGCACCTATGCACAAAAAGCAGTTGAGAATACTGATACGGGCAAAATCATATACAGGCCGGAAATAACTGACTCGCTGCTCCTTGGGCGGATAATAGACACGAACGGGAACAGGCACAAGTTGTACATTATGCCAGGCAGCAAAGACCAGCAACTCCAATTCTGCCTCATAACGGCTTGTCAGCAATCTTAGACCATGCAGCTTATTCAAAGGATAGATGCGCATACCCGTCTGCGTGTCCGGCAAATCAATAGTGGTCTGCAGTCTGAACCAAAAATTAGAGAACTTGTTAGCAAATTTATTCTTGTCAGGCATATTGTCATCTGTGAACCGACGACTACCGATTATCATTGCTCCGGGATGAACATCCAACGCACGCAGCAATAGAGGTATATCTTCCGGGTAGTGTTGACCATCTGCATCAATAGTCAGTACATAGTCATAACCCAAGGATATGGCTCTGCGAAACCCGGCTGCCAGTGCCCCACCTTTGCCTTTATTCTTAGGATAAGAAACTACTTCTATCGGAAAATCCAATGTACATAGCAACTCCAACGTGTTATCTGTGCAACCATCAGCCACCACAATGATATCATCCAACTGACTATGCGTACGTCGAACAACGTCCAAGATAGTACCGGCATTGTTATATGTCGGGATTAGAGCGCATATGCGATATGTACTATTTCTTGACGACATGAGCAAACTCTATAATCGTAGTATCGCCATTCTTTTCTTCCAGCTCAACGCGTTTGGCCACTTCGTTCTTTTCATCCATAGTGATATGAACAGACTTAAATATTCGTTTTGTCTCGCGCTGTAGTTGCGGATTGTCAACCTCACCTCCGGCTATGGCACTCATTATCATTCGCAACAATTTTTGCACCTGAGGATTAACATTGCTTTTGTCTCCATCCATTTCCCACACTATTACTTGCGGTTTGGCGTACGCCCACTGTATATAATCGGGCGCACGATAAGTCATATGCCCGGTGGAAACCTGAGGTTCGTTCATCAACGCGACATGCTTTGTCTGGACGAAATCCGCTTCCAAACTCATTATTACTGCTAATATAAATGCCAACATAAATAAGTAGATTTCTGTTTCTATTAGTTAACCACAAGGTAACAGCCTGCCATAATAAGAAGTATGCCTGCCCATTGCGTCCATGCCACATGCTCATGAAACACCAACATAGCAGCTATCATACCAAACACATAAGCCAAACTGCTGAGCGGATATGCTTGAGAGAAAGACCAGTGTTTCAGAATATACATCCATAACAATCCGGCAGCCGTAAACGATATTCCACATGCCGGCCACCACCAATTGGTCAATTGACTACACACAAATGTCCATGAAAAGGTTACAGCTCCCATTGACTTGAGAGCCAGTTTCATAAACATCTGCCCTGCGCACAATAGCAGGCTTTGTATCAATGCAAAAAACAAAAGACGATACATTCCGTTTATTCTTCGTTAAATTCTGTTTTTTTTAATTGTTCTTGATATATACTGTAGCCTTTGCTATGGCTTGCGTGCGATCACCTATTAGCGACAATACAGCATCCCAAGCTTCCACTAGCTCGTCAAACTCCAGCACAAGCGCATTATTGATCAACCCGAGACTCATCTGCATCTCTATGTCCGCTATCGCACAAGACACAGACTGCTTGCCTTGTGAATAGGTGGAATTATAGTGATGATTGTTTGTCAAAATTGCTATCTGCGATGCAATCGTATTGTGTGTAGATTGAATAAATGGTGTTGGTTTGAGTTGTTCTTCATCCGATTCCAACATATCTTGCAGATAACGCATTGACTGAAGCATGCATCCCCACTGGGTAGCGCATACTATTGCATCGGGGTGTTCTACCCCACTCTCTGACATAGCACGTCTTGCCGCAGCAACCATCCGGCGAGTCTGTAGCGTCATTCGACGACTCTCGCCTGCTGACACATACGACTGAATATCTGCATCATCCGTTTGCTCTATGACATAGGCTCTCTTTGCTAATAACCTTTCTGCCATAGACAATTCGCTTCCTTCCGCACTAATGATGAGCGACGACTCGTTGCCTCCAAAACCGAATGCGTTGCACAATATGTGTCTTAATTGCTTATGCTCAGTGCGCGCACTCGGCACTATCAGTCCTTCTGCTGTTTGCGTCCAATGCAGATTAGCCGGAACAAAGGATTTCTGCATTGCCAATACACATATAGCGGCTTCCAAGCCACCGCTGGCTGATGTGGTATGTCCTGTGAATGCTTTCGTGCTACTTACTGATGGCATTTTCTCTCCGAACACACGCCGTAAAGCGGCCGATTCGCTCATATCATTATTGGGAGTTGCCGTTCCGTGCGCGTTGACATAATCTATTTCGCTTGCATTCAGTCCGGCCATCTGCAATGCACCTTCCATCGCCAGATAGGCTCCTTCGCCGTCTTCCGACGACGCGGTTTGGTGAAAGGCATCGCAAGTATTTGCATAACCGCTTATGTATCCTAATATATGCGCACCGCGCGCTTTTGCTTCTTCCTCTGACTCAATCACCAAATACCCGGCTCCTTCACCCAAATTCAGGCCGTGACGGTTGGCATCAAAGGGACGACAAGGCTCGTGATCCAATATCATCAATGTGTTGAACCCGTTCAGGTGGAACTTACTCAGACTCTCTGCCCCGCCTGCCAACACACGCTTTGCTTGTCCTGTACGTAACATATTGGCGCCCAGCATAATAGCATTCAACGCCGATGAACAGGCTGTAGAAGGAGTGGCGATAAACTGAAACGGTTGTTCCAGATAGCGTGCAATTACTTTAGTCGATTCGCCAGCCTCATGCAGACGGATATTTTCCGTTGCTTTACCTTGCGCGTAGTCTGTCCAATGCTGCTCTGTCAGGTCCATTCCACCCACGGTTGTTCCGTTGATGAACGCGTCACATACACCATGCGACATCGTTATCGCTTCGCGCGCGGCTATCAGGCCCAGCAACGACGTGCGCGGCATCGCTTCACCGGCGCTCACTCCGGCCATCGCTTTCAATTGCTCGTTGCTGTATGCCACTTCGCCGACAGGCAAGTCTGCATGACGGCTTCCTAATATGCGCATCTCACCTATACCGCTGCGTTCTGCGAGCAGTGACTCCAGCGTCTCGGCACTATTGATACCGATTGCACTAACTGTTCCTATGCCTGTTATTGCTATTTTCACTTTGTTCTGTTTGCTTCTATATATTCTGCCATTGTGCGAACAGACGCAAAGATCTGTTTGCCGGCTTTGGGATCGGCCAATTTGATTCCGTACTCTCTATCCATCAGCATAATCAATTCGAGAGCATCTATAGAATCCAAACCAAGTCCTTCGCCGAACAAAGGTGCTTCGCTATCTATATCAGCCGGCGTCATTTCTTCAAAATTGAGGGCTTCGATAATTTGGCTTTTCAGTTGTTCAATCAATTGTTCCATATAATATTTAGTTTTGCGTAAAATTTATTTGCTTCGCTGCACTCACACCATCCGGTCATAACGCATAGTTCGGGTTGCGCTGCCAGTGTGGAGTTGACTATCGGCTCCAGTTGTTCTTCTTTTTCCAATATATAGAAGGATGTCTCACCTTGTATGTGATGACGAATGGCTATCTCGCCTGTCACTATATTGGGCAATGTATAGACAAACAGCGACGGACTCGGATAATACTTGCCTTCGGAGATTGTCGCCAGATAGTCCGTATCATTCTTGATACTCGCGCTGCAGTTCGCCAATATGACGGCATCTACAGACTGCTTCTTGAGCAGTATTTCTGCTGCCACCCAACCAAGCCGACAGAGCGTATCCATCTTAAAGAACTTCGGATAATCGCCGGCATACTTACGATATAGTTCGACCAGCATCTTATCGCCCGCCTCTTGCGTCGCTATCGGCTGGCCGTCCAGCACTACCGATGTCGGGTTTATCTCTATTTCGTGTATTACTCGCATTTCATTCGGATTGCAGCATTGACACCGCCGAAACCGGAGAGCATCTTTATAAATGTGCCATGCTGCAACATCTCCATTCCTATAATTGTTTCCACTATGCCAGCTGCGCCCATTGTATGTCCATAATGAGGCTTGAGCGCGCTTATCTTCACTTGCTCTAAGCCTGCTCGCTGCAGTGCTATGCGTTCCATATCGTCATTATACAGGGTGGCTGTTCCGTGCACTCCGACCATATCCACTTCCGATGCATCTATTCCGCTCAGCACATCCTTTAGGCAACGATAAGCACCCTCACCTGTTCTGCTCGGGGCAGACAAGTGGTTCGCGTCGTTATGGATGCTTCCTTCTTCCAGACGCCAGCCAAGTTGGGCCTCAGCCGTGTAGATGATTGTAGCAGCCGCTTCACCCAGATTCAGTCCTTTGCGGTCCGGACTGAATGGCTTGCATGGTTCCGGCGACAATGCCTTGAACGACTGAAAACCACTCACTATAAATCGAGTCTGTATATCGCAGCCGATTACGACGGCACATTTGTATAACCCTGCTTCCAGCAGACGTTTGGCTGTTATCTGTGCACACACTCCGGACGTACAGGCATTGCTCACCACTATCGGAGGATTAGGATTGCCGAAATGACGCGCTATGGCCTGCGATGGACTCAACAGATCCAGATTGTCTCCCTTGGTTGTCGAGAGAATAAATATGGTTTCCTTATCTGCCGTTCTTACCTCTTGCTGTGCGCCACATAGTGCTTCTTCCACGCTGCGCACGCACAACTCCACAAACGACTGAGGTGTGTCAAAAAGCGAAGCACAAAACGGCTCTACATCCGCAAATCGGTCAGTATAAATCTTCAGACCGCTCCGCCCGGCACGTACTGCCTCTACATTTGCACGCGTTCCTATGCCCAACGGAGAAATGATACTATGTCCGATACAATAAACCATTATGCTTTCGTTTCTTGCCAAAAATCAAAAAAGTTAAACCACTCATACGGATACGCTTTCGCCATTTGCTCCAAACGCGTCGCATATTGTTGAGCGATATAGGCCGCCTGTTCTGAACGGCGCAATCCTTTGCCTTGCTCGATCTCCTCTGTGTATATATGATAGCGGTTGTTCGTTTCCTTGATTACAAAAGTCAGCAATATAGGGCAACGCAACGTGGCGCACAACTGAAACACTCCGGCAGGAAAAGGCGCCTTTGCTCCCATAAAATCGCACGTTATCGTCTTTTCTCCCATTCGTCGGTCACCCGCCACCGTCAGCACTTCTCCGCGAGACAACGCTTCATTGATGGCATAAACATGACTCATTTCTCCGGGATGCACAACTATCATGCCAATATTGTTCTTTGCCAGAACCTTTGCTCTTTCCTCCATCACCAGCGAGGTCTCTCCGCCGTAGAACAATATATTCATATGCTTCTCCGGAGTAGCCATCGCATATGCTCCCATTTCGCTGTTCCCTAGGTGTGAAAACAGTAACACAAAACCTTCCTTGCTGCTCAATTTATCATAATAGCGCTCGGCATTATCTACCACGATCTCAAACCGGTGACCGCCATATACGGCAAAACGATCTATGATCACCTTGCCGAAATGAAAGAGTGAGCGATACACATCCCACGCTGCTTGCACACGGTTGCGACCTCGGCGACGATGAAAATTATATGTCACGCGAGTCACCGACGGACGAACCAGCAGATACCATATCATGACAAAGACGATGATACCATACACCGGCCACAGCCCTATGCTGCGAGTCAGCCACACCAGCGCGCGTTGCATGCCGTGCGTGCCGCCTGTCTTTCCGTCCCACTCTTGTTTCTTCATCATTCCTGTCCTTTGCGCAGATAATGTTCCACTGCCGCTATGTCTTCATAGAACGGAGTGTCTTCTATTATCGTCGGAGTTATGCCGCGTATGGCATCATATTGTTTTCTGACGGCCGACGACAATTCATTCTTTATCGACAGACAATCTACCGCCTGAGCCATGGCGATAAACAATATGGATAGCACCTGATAGCAGTTATTGATCACCTGCGTACACAGCTCCGCACTATTGGTTCCCATCGACACAATATCCTGATTATCATTGTTATTCGGTATCGAGTGAACATAATTCGGCATAGCCAGTGTCTGACACTCTGCCGTCGTACTGGTTGCAGTAAACTGGCACGCTTGTATGCCATAGTTCAAACCCAGCGTTCCCAGGTTCAGGAACGGAGGCAATATGCCGTTGATGCGGTCGTGGCATAAGTAGTTCAGTTGACGCTCGCTCACCATAGCCAGCCTTACCATCGCTATTTTCATCTTGTCTGCCTCCAGAGATATGTAGTCGCCGTGGAAATTGCCGCCGTGGTACACATTCTCCGTCTGCGGATCCACTATCGGATTGTCACTCGCAGCATTCATCTCTTCTTCTATCACCTGACGGCTATAGGCCAGCGTGTCGTATATCGGGCCTAATATCTGCGGCGCGCAACGCAACGAATAATATGCCTGCACTTTATCCTTGAACACCTTCGTACTATGCATTTCGTCGCTCTGCGTATAGAGCTTGTTCTCGCGTTTCTGCAGGCGTTTGGAGTCTTTGCTTAGTTCGCGCATTTGCTCGGCTATCGCTATCTGCCCTTTATGACGACGGCTCTCATTCAGCGGAGCGGACATCAGATCGTCATAACTGCCGGCTATCTCGTTCATCCATACAGCCGCCAGTGTCGCCCATTCCAGCAGACGCTCCGCATCCAACTGGTTGATGGCACTTATTCCCGTCATCACACTCGTTCCGTTCGTGCAACTCAAGCCCTCACGAATATGTATGTCCATCGGTTTCAAACCGCATTCCGCCAGCACGTCACGCGTCTCACGCCACTCGCCGCGGTAGTGAACCTTTCCCTCGCCTATCAGGCACAACGCGATATGCGCCAGTTGAACCAAGTCGCCACTCGCTCCCACGCTGCCATGCATCGGTATGTACGGACATATTCCGCGGTTGATAAACTCTGTCAACAGGTTCACCAACTCCGGATGAACGCCACTCTTTTGTTGAGCAAACGAACCCACGCGCGCAATCATGGCCGCGCGCACGAAACGATCCTCCAACGCACAACCTGCTCCCGTAGCATGCGAACGGATAATGTTATACTGCAAGTCTCGCAGGTGGTCGTCGTCCACACGCCATTGGGCCATCGGGCCAAAGCCCGTATTGATCCCGTAAATAACCTTATCGCCGGAAAAACGCTTCAGAAAATCATAGCATTCTGCTATCCCTCTCTGCGTTGACGCATCCCAGACTAATTGACCATCGCCATAGACGATGTCGCGTACCAGTTGTAAATCTATCTTCATTGTTTGCTTTTCTACTCTTTTATATCTCGTATATCCTCCATCACTTCCGGAGTCAACATCGTGCGGCCAAAACCGCCGTCGCTGTATATCGTTTGCATCGTCACCTTGCGCATCAGGTCGCTAAATAGCGCCACACATGTCCCTGCGCAGTCGTCCGCGTCTGCATTTCCTAACGGAGACAAATGATTGGCATAACGATAGAAATAGTCTATCTTCTCCCAACCGCCTCCGGCTTTCGTCGGTGTCGGCGATTGACTCACTATATTCACACGCACGCCGCGCTTACGGCCGTACAAGGCACCCATCTGACGAGCTATACTCTCCAACATCGCCTTCGCGTCTGCCATATCGTTATACCCGCACAGATAGCGTTCCGACGCTATGTAAGATAGGGCTACTACACTTCCGCCTTCCGATATCGCATCTTGCTCCATAGCCGTGCGCAATATCTTGTGCAGGCTCAACGCCGACACATCTATCGTCTGCTGAAAATAGGTATAATTAGCCTGCTCATAACTCTTATGACGACGCAGATTGGTACTCTGCGCCACAGCGTGCAACAGAAAATCGATCTTTCCGCCCAGTATCTCTTGCGCGCGCGAAAACAAACTCTCTATATCCGCCGGATTAGTCGCATCACACGCTATCAACTCCACGCCGCGAGAGGCCGACAATTCGCTTATCGTTCCCAACTTAATCGCCGTTGACGTGTTGGTCAGTACTATACGAGCACCCTCCGACATGCAACGTTCCGCTACATGCCACGCCAAAGAGCGCTCATCCAGAGCGCCGAATATCAAGCCTCGCTTTCCTTCCAGTATTTCTACCATGCCTCTTTTTATAGTTACTTTTCGCAAAAAGCGTGCAAAAATACAACTTTTTTTTCATATACGCAAGACATAAAGCAAAAACTATTGCCAATTCTTAATAATTGATACCTTTTTCCAAAAAAATGCTATCTCTTTGTACCCGTTCATAATAATAATAGAAAATCTCAAAATAACAATCATCCGTCATCGATTCAACTTCGTACGCATATCGAAGGCATATCGAACTTTTATCGGGGTTTCATCGGGGTTTCATCGGGGTTTCATCGGGGCGTTCCAAAACTACACTCGAGACAATTACGGGACAATTACGAGACTATCCTAGACAATACCCGAGTCAACTCCGAGTCAAAACCGAGACAAAAGCGGGACAAAAGCGGGATATTTAGCAAAAAAAATACACTTTCATTTGTATATGTCATGTTTTTGTTGTACCTATGCGGCGCTATATTGTGCTTTTGGCAAGCGCCGTAAAAAACAACCTCCTAACTAAACATATTATTATGAGACGATTATCTATAATCTGCCTATCGCTGATGTTGGCGATGACCGCATTGGCCGAAATAGGGTACACTGTCAGTTACCAGGGTTTTCCTTACATGAGAACTAACTGCGAACTCCCCACTTACAAACCCGGAGACATCATCAAACTGCCGGCTATTCCGCCGCAAAGTGCTAACTATTCAGGAAAGCCTGCCAAAAAGCCGGCTGACCAAGCACAAAGCCTGTTGTGGTTCAACGGCTGGAGATACAATGGCGTCCTGTATGAGCCGGAAGCTTTATTCACCATGCCCGCGGCAGACGTCGTCTTCATTCCTGATTATGCTCCACTCGGTCTCAAGCAAACACACAACGCCAACAAAGCGCAGAAGAAACTGCAGGACGGACAACTGATCATCGTACGCGGTGGCGCACAATATAATGTATTGGGAATTAGAATCAAATAAGGAGGAACAGCTATGAAAAAATTGTATCTATTCATTCTTTTGTCTGCCGCTACTATTGCGGCTAACGCTGTTCCTGCCAAACCGGGATGGCAAACGCGAACCCAAGCTGATGGAACCACTATCGAAGTACAACTGGTAGGCGATGAGTATTCGCACTATTACATAAATAAACAAGGACAAGAAGTTCGTCTCAACAAGCTTGGAATGTTCGAAGTGGTTGCTGAACAGCCGAGTCCGGCTGCACACCAAGCACGCCGCGCAAAAGCGTACCAGGCACGCCGCGCCAACAAGGTATTTGGCCTCTCGCCTAATCTGGCACCGAGAGGTATCGTCATTTTGGTAAACTTTGCAGATAGTGTTGGCAAAATGGCACCGGCACACACACAAGAGGTATTCAACGAACTATGCAACTCTTCATACTGCACCGTCAATACACACAAAGGCATACAATACGGCTCTGCAGCCGAATACTTTGCAGATCAATCCAACGGCACGTATCGCCCGATATTTGATGTATTCGGTCCCGTTACCTTGAGCAAAGAGTTCTCGTATTACGGCAATAACATCGTAGTGAATGGAGAAGAAACAGACGAATATGCCACCGATGCGGTCATCGAGGCTTGCATTTTGGCTGACCTGCAAATTCCTGAACTCAACTTCGCCAATTACGACTCTGACAACGATGGCTACGTAGATTTCGTTTACGTCATCTATGCCGGCAAAGGTGAAGCTGCCGGTGGCGTACCAAGCACTATATGGCCGCACAACTGGAGCATTGATGCTGTTATAAGAAGTTCGGATTATCCTTCCATCTACTCCATAAATCAGACCAAATTGGATGGTGTTTATCTCGACACGTACGCCATGTCTGCCGAGTTGGATAATAAAGACAAATTGGGAGGCATCGGGACGCTATGCCATGAGTTTGGCCACGTCATGGGACTGCCGGATTTATACGATACCGGTTACAATACCAACCACCAAAACCATCTGACACCTAATGAATGGGATATCATGGATATGGGTCCGTACAACGGAGATGGCCACTGCCCGCCTAACTACGACCCGTGGGAGAAATTCTTCTTCGGATGGGTAGATCCGTTTAACCCGGGAGAACAGGCTATGCACTTCAAGTTGTACCCGAATGGAACGCCTAACTACAATGTGATGCAGATGAATGTTCCCGGCACTAAGAAAGCGCCTACAGAGGTCGGCAGATCGTACTATTTGGAAAATCGTCAACAGACCGGATGGGACACCTATCTTCCCGCACACGGCATGATTGTTTGGGCTGTTAAATACAAAGCCGACGCTTGGATGAGTAACACACCTAACAATACCGCAAATAATCCTCTTTTCACTATCATTTGTTCCGATGGAACAATAATTGGGTCAGAAAACCCGGAGGGAAATGTATTTGGCGGATCCAACCCGGATGCAACTACATGGACGAGCATGGACGAAAAACCCGTTATAGGCATTCAAGAGATTGATAGCATTATCCACGCAGCCTTTCTGGCAGACACTACTGCATTTGTTGTCAATTGGCTCGTGGACGGAGACACCATCGAAACTAAATCTTATGGTTACGAACCGCTGCAATTACCCGCTGCCGATTTCACACCTTGCGATGGTACAGAGTTTATCGGATGGACGGCCGAGCCCACTTGGTGCGATCCTTTCAAAGAGCCTGAAGATCTATTTACTGACTCAATAGGCAAATTCTGTACAGGTGAAACAACCTTCCGAGCTGTCATGAAATAGCACTTGTTGCATATCATCTAGACAATGTTGTATTTATGATTAAGCAGGTTCTGCAGTTTTTGCAGAACCTGCATTTTTTTAAGAAAAAGTTTACGATTATTAAGAAAACAACACAACAATTTGCGTATAACAAATATTTGTAGTAACTTTGCAGTCGTTTTTCACATTTCAAAC
>JAILDU010000018.1 GCA_024689005.1 Paludibacteraceae bacterium | reverse complement strand
ATCTTATTCAGTTTGACGGTGCAGGTGAGCATGAAATAGGTGGGCAGGGTGTTATATTTGGCATATGAGATAGAGTTGTCGCTGATGACTTGGACGATATTCTTCTTCTGGTGGAGAATATCATAGACATTGATCGAGAGGGTAGTGATGCGCCATGTCTTCTCTATGGCGGCGTTGAGTATGACCTCGTTCACATCGCTCAGGTTGTAGCCGTAACGCGCCGTGTATTCGCAGTCCGCACGCAGCGTCCACGATTGCGGCAGACGAAACTCCACATCACCGGTCACTCCCCAATTGAAGACATTGGATGTGCTGTGGGCAGTCAGTGTATTGGTGGTTCGGCTGTAGTTGACATTGCCGCGTATTCCCAGGTCAACAATAGAGTGGGTGAAACGTATTCCCAGGTCTTCGGATGCCTGCAGGTTGCCCGTCAGCGAACGATTGCCCAGCACAAAAGCGTTGGCGGAGATCATGTCTTCTATCTCTGCTGCCGTCATGCCGCGCAGGATGTAGGCCACGCGTTGGTTGTAACCGACAGAAGTGCGGGTGTTGAGTTGGAACATCTTGTTGCAGAACGGTACGTTGTACATCAGGTCTCCGCTGACGCTCCACGGCATCGTCTCTGCATTGACGGTCTGCTGGTAGAGTTTGCCGGTTTCGTCGTAGATGGAGTTGTTGACCAGCGCACGTTGGGTCATCGAGGCACGAAGACCGGTCATGATGCTGGAGAACTTATCCTGATTGAAACGGCTGTACATCACTCGCAGGTTGTGTGCAAAAGCAGGGTTAAGCGCCAGATTACCAACGGTCTCGTTCATGGCGTTGGAGTTGTTGCGCACCGGTTCCATCTGGTTGATGGACGGTTGGGATGCACGTCCGTTATAGTTGATGCGGGCGAACTCTTTCTTGCCGAACTTATATTTGAATTTGACGCTTGGTGCCATGTTAAACGAGTGGATAGTGGTGTCGCGCAGCAATGCACCGCTGTAGTAGGTCATGGTGTGCGTCTGGGTTGCCAATCCGCGTACACCGACAGTCAGATCGGCTTTCTCGCTCACCCAACGATAGTTAACCTCCAATTGCTCGGTATAATAGTTGTTGTGCAATTGGTTCGAATAGATTGAGTCATAGGCGTAGTCGCCGGCAACGCTGTCCATCGAGTACTGGTCCTTGTGGCTGCTACGATTGCGTCCCGATGCTTCGGCTGCTATCTCCAGCAAGTGGTTGTTGTGGTAGATGGGCTCTACGTACGATGCACGCAACGAGTAAGAGTGGCTGTTGTTGCCCGAATGGGTATATTGGTCCACACTGTTGGTTCCTGTTGCCAACGTCCGGTTGAAACCGGTGGTGTTGGCGAAACTATAGTTACCCGTCATGGTCAGCGAGCGACCCGGACGGAGAAACTTGTGGTGATAAGTAATCTTGGTTCCGGCGCTCACTTCGCGTGAGGAATCGATCTTCTGTTGGTTACCTTGGTTAATCAGCAGACTGTCGTGGTAATACTCATAGTCCTGAGCCGACGCAGACGAACTCTCTGTGTACGACAAGTTCGGCTGAATGAGCAGTTTGTTGAGCGTATCTATCTGATACTCCAACTCCAGGCGCAGATTGACGTCCCAGGCCTTGGATAACTTCTGCGAATTCTGATTGCTCTCGTAGGTGGATTCGCCGGCATATTCGGTCTTCTTTTGCTCCGAACGTGTGTCGTTGCCCGAATGGTTGAGTGCGGCATCGCCTCCAAAGAGCAGGCTGGTCTGGTTGTCCTTGTGCGCGATCTTGCTGTTCAGGTCGATATTGGTGTTCACACCCAGCGACTCGGAACGTGTGATGCCGGAGTTAGCCGATTGGCCGAACCCGCGACGTCCGCGTCCCATACGAACCTCGTTGGTGTTGTTGGCTCCGCCGATGATGGTCGTTTGGCTCTCACCCAAAAGGATATTGGTGAAGAGGTTGAGATTATATCGGAAATCGTCCTCGAAGAAATGGCGCGTACGGTCGAGTGGCGTTGCTCCGTAGGCAGGATTGCCGTAGTCGAACCATCCGCCGTCAGCAGTCACCATATCTGCGCCCAAAGCACCTGTGTACTTGCCGAAGACGCCACGCTTGCGGTCTTTCTTCAGCGTCAGATTGATGATCTTCTCTCCTTCGTCGTCATCAAAACCCGTCAGTTTGGCCATCTCCGATTTCTCGTCAATCACCTGTACCTTGTCAATCATGTCTGCCGGGATATTCTTGGTGGCCGATTGTACGTCATTGCCAAAGAACTTCTTGCCGTCGATGCGTATGGCCGTGATGTTCTCACCGTTGACGGTTACGTTGCCTTCCTTATCTACCGTGACGCCGTTCATCTTCTTGAGCAAGTCTTCCACCATGGCGTTCTCGCTCACTTTGTATGCGGCAGTGTTGTACTCTACGGTGTCTCCCTTGACGGTCATCTCAGCTGCGTGGCCTTGTACCTGCACTTCCTTCAGTGCCTGTATATCTTCCTGCAACCTGACGGTAGGCAATGTGTAATCGCTATCCGTTACGCGAATAGACTTGTTTATCTCTTTGAAACCGATATTCGATATATAGATTTTATAACTGCCGGACGCTATTCCGTGCATGATGAACGTACCGTCCATGTCGGTCTGAACACCCTGAACGAGTGTGCTGTCGTTGTTCGCATAACTGAACAGACGAATAGTGGTCATCTCCAGTACACTGCCGTCCGTGGCAGACACCACCTTGCCGGTGATGGTGTGTTGCGCCATAATCATCGCGGGACACAAGACAAGAAGCAATAGTGAGTGTAGTTTCTTCATATATTATTCATGTTGGTAGCATCCGGCATCGGGCACGCACAATGCTCGCGAAACGCCTAAGCGATCCGTAGGATAGGGCACTGCGGTCAGACTATCGCCAATACCGATAGCCGCACTGAAGGAGTCTAAACGAAAATCGTAGTATTCGTATGGTTTAAACTCCTTGTGTGTATAATATTTTTTTAGAGAATCCGGGAGCCGTGTTCCATAGTAGATGTTTCTAAATACCCAAGTAGAGTCTGTTGACTGCCAATAGACATTGCGCTCGGCATGAGGAATAGCCAATGTATCGGTCTTCAGATAATTGCCGATGAAGGCGCCCGGATAATAGCGATTGAACGGAGTGGCTACTACCAATTGGTTCTGCTGATAGCCGGTGATGATGCTATTATAGAAGGAGGTGACGGTCTGCGGCAATTCTTTGCTCAGATTGTTGATATAGACTGCGGACGCATCTTCCTTGCGCGTCGAGTGAATATTGATGTTGGTATAGCCGTAGTAGGAAGCGATAGTGGTATGAACAAAATCATGATTACCGCCCAAACAATAGACGCAATTCAACGCACAATTACTTATCTCCGTGTTGGTTACCAGCGCATCGACGTGCATGAGCATGAGTCCGTACAGCGAGTGATTGTGAATACGGCAACCGTCCATGCGCAGCATCGGCAGATTACTTGTCTGGTCGCTGTAGCAGTACAATCCTACATTGCCGGAGAGAATTTCCATGTACGACAGATTATATGTCGTGCCGCCTTGGTTCGACTGCAGATATATACCGTTCCAACTGCCCGAAGCGTATTGGTAAGGAACGCTGTCGAACAATCTGTCCATGCGGTCTCCGCGTATCAGAATAGGTTTGTCCAGCGTACCATCGGCCTGTACATTTCCCAGTGCGTACAGACACGCGCCGCGGTGCATATAGAGCGTTGCGCCGGCCTGCATGGTCAGTGTACCCTGTATAACGACGGTATCGGTCAGCAGATACGGTTTGTCGGCGGTAAAGGTATAATCGTTGGCGTACCAGCACCCTCCGGCTTTGCCCAGACGCTTTACATCTTGGCCATAGGCCTCCAGCGTTACGGATTGTGTGACACCGGATGTCAGATGAAAAGAGAGCAGGTCGCTCACCAGCACAGGACTGTTGGATGCCGTTGGATCGATATCTACGCGCACAAAGACAAACAGACTGTCGCCACCGTTGATTTGCAAGTTCTTGAGACGCGTCAACTGCTGTTCGCCGTCCACATTGACCACAAACGCCTTGCCGTCTCTCAGCCCTACATGGTCAATCACCAGGGCGTTGGCATTGCGGTTGTAGACCTTCATCTGCAGTGTGGCACTGCCCTGTTGGGTGAAAACGGTGTCAAAGCGTAGTGTGTCGTTTGAGAAAGACAATTTCAACGACTGATCATCCACCACTTGATATTCTCTACACCCGACCAAAGCCAATGGCAACAATATGATATACAGCAGTTTGCGCACTTATTCGAAATTGAATGTCAAACAGATACAATGACTTGTCAAGCGAGTAATGGCGTTGGTGTAAAACTCGTCTTGTGGTGCCAGATTGGTATGCTCGTGTGCCGGACATAACTGGTTCGCAAAGCCTATACGATAAGTCAATTCCGGGCAGAATTTAAACCACTGGAAATAGAGGTCTGTGCCGAAACCCACCTCGCAGAAATAGTCCATCACGTTGAGCAACACGGGCTTCTCGCGGTCACGACTCACATTGAAACTGACACCGCCGCCGGCTATCACGTACGGGCGGTAATTGGACTCACGCTGTGCCGACCACTTGAGGTACAAAGGCAGATAAACCGGTATAGCCAGCACATCTATCTTCGAACCGTTCTTGCCCGGTGTTCCCTCTACCGGATTGCCGCTTTCGGTCTTATAACTGAGTGTACGGCTCGAGAACTGCAAGCCCGGACAGAAACGCAGGTTCAGATAGCGGCATAGACGCAGGTCGGATACAAAACCGACATGAAAACCCGGCATCACACTGCTCACGCGTGCGTGGTAGATATCCAGTGTGTCGCACTTCGGGTTATACAGCGGTTGTTCGCTGTCGGTCACGCCAAAAGAAGAAAAGTTCAAACCCAACTGAAAACCAAAATGGAATAACTTGTCATCCACATATGGTCTGTTCTGACCTCTCTGTGCATAGAGAGGCGGATAAGCCACTAAGCAAAGAAGAATTGCTAATATGAATTGTCTCGTTCTCAATGTTCTATATCAATTAAAAATCGTTACTGCTTTCTACATTACCGCTATCATCGGAGTCATCTCCGCCCATCATCTCGCTGCGTTCACCACGGCGTTGACGATTGTTACCGAAGTTATATGTCAGGGTCAGACTGATGTTACGTGAGTGCCAACGGTTTTCGCTGAACTGCCAAAAGCCGTCTCCCCATGTGGTGTTGCGACGCGCACGGCTGTCCAATAGGTCTCGCACATTCAGCGCTAACGCCAATTGCTTGTTCAGGAATGTGTGACGCAGACCCAGGTCGATAGAGTAGTTATGCGTTGTCGTTCCTTGCGCTATGACACGCGGACTGCGATAGTTGGCACTGAGCTGACCGCTAAAATTCTTGGTGAACATGAACTGGGCATTGATGCGTACCGAGCCGGCATAGATATTTTGTTCGGCCAAGTCAACGGGAATAGTCAGTCCTTGATGTATAATGTTGTCATGCACTTTGGCTATGTTGTTCCAATAGAAATTGGCGCTGGTGGTCAGTTGTAGCAGTTCGCCAAACAGGCGATTCTTGGCCACTATCTCAATTCCCAATTCCTGGCGAGAGGATAGGTTCAAATATGTGTTCTTCATTATATCGCCGTCCATGTATTTGATGTTCTGTACTACTCGCTCGCGGTAGTGCCAGAATAAGCCGGCAGATAGTGTGTGGCGTTCCCATGTCTTGAGATAGTTCAACTCCAGATTGTTCGAATAGGCCGGCAACAGATCTACGTTACCGTAACTGATATTCGTACTATCGCTAAAGTCCATCCTTGGGTTGATCTGATGTCCCCACGGCCGATTGATACGCCGTGTATAGTTTAGTTGCAACTCATGCCCGTTACCGAAATCATAACTGATGTATGCGCTCGGGAAGAGTTGGAAATATGCGGTGTCTTTTTTGTTCGGAAAGGCGGCATAGGAGTCTTGTTCTGCGCCCGTATTATCCTTGTACGTCGATTCCAAATGGCGCATATAATACTCGCCGCGCAGGCCGACTTGCACCGACAGCTTGTCCCAAAATCTGTTGCCGTAAGTGATATATAGGGCATGGTTCTGCGTCAGGCTGTTAAACAACTCGTAGTAAGCGTAGATTTCCTTATCCGTTCCACCTATCACATCGTACGCGTCAGCCAGGCTGCTTGTCCAATCATGGTTGTAGGCATATCCGGCCTCCAAACGGCTTTGTTGAGTCGGCTTCCACTCATAGTCCGCCTGTATCTCTATGCCCGGCTCCTTGTTATAACTGTTCTGTTTCTGATACGTGGTATCATGCCCGGCTTCCAATTGAATATAGTCGGTCTCGTTATTCCACGTAAAGTGATTGTATGTGGCGCTAACACTCAACTTATGTTCCTCGTAATCAAGCGAGTAATCTACGGTTACTTCGCCTCCTGGATGCCAATTGCGTCCGGCTTGTTGACGTTCGTACTCACGAGTGATATTGCCCAATGCGTCCGACATAGTGTAGGTGCGGTCGTACGTGTTGCGGCCGTTCAGCACTTTCGGTTCGCTCACCATGCCAAAGCCGCTTACACCCAACGTCGAGTGTTGAGACAAATGGAAATTCAGTCCTCCGCGGGCGAACATACCGCCGCCTCGACGTGTCTGCAAACCGTCTTGTACCAGGTGAGAAACTATCAACGAACTATCAAGCACTTCGCTACCCGTGCCCGACAGATTATAGCGGTCGGTCTTGTTTCCTCCGTTGCTGACGTGCAGACGGTATCCGACATTGAAATAACCATCCACCGGACCGGCATTGAAGTTGATATTAAATCCTACGTTAGCTCCGGGAGGAACGTTCCATGGGGCTGACAACGAGTAGTTCAAACCCGCTTGAACAGAACCGTAGAACCCGGCTTTGCTGTCTTTCTTCATCACCAGATTGATGATTCCCGATGAACCTTCCGGCGAGAATTTGGCAGATGGATTGGTGATCACCTCTATCTTCTCTATCGTTCCGGCTGGCATCTGTTGTAGTACTTGTGCACGGTTCTCGCTATTCAGTCCGGCCGGCTTACCGTTGATCCATATCTCTACATCCTCCGAGTTGCGAAGAGATATATTGCCTTCCTGATCCACATCCACAGACGGGATGTTCTCCAGCACATCGGTCACACTTGCGCCTGCTGAAGCTATATTTTGATCTACGGTGAACACTTTCTTGTCCAACTCAAAACGCATCGAACTGTTCTGACCCACCACTTCCACTTCGTTTAGCGCTTGCGTGTTCTCTTGAAGCAATATGTTGCCTAATGATACCGCCTGACCGGACAAACTGACTGTGCGTTGGACATCTTGATATCCCATGAAAGATATGGTCAGCACGTAAGTGCCATTCTTCATGTTATGGAGTGTGAAGTTGCCTGTTGCGTCGGTTATTGTTCCGGCCGCAGGCACGGTCTCCCCCTCGTGGGTAACACTCACGTTGGCATAGTCTATCGCTTGGCGTGTAGCCTGATCCAGCACACGACCATTGATGCTATTCTCTGCTAATACCGACAGACTAACACTCAACAATCCGAATATCAGTAATGCTACTCGTTTCACGGGATTATATCTTTTTGTTTATTTTTGTTTGTCCTCTACCAGCCATGCGACTGCGTCTGCGTATCCGTTTGTCCCTCTTCCTATTATTGTATGCGCGCACACGCTCGTAAGAAGGCTCTGCCTGCGGAATGGCTCTCGTTGGCTGATATCGCTGATGTGTACCTCTACTACGGGCACTTCACTATCTTCTACCGCGTCGCGCAAGGCCACACTGGTATGAGTATAACCGCCCGCATTCAGCACTATGCCAGAACACTCCTCCATTCGCCCGTTCGCCCGTTCCTCATTCATCTCCTGAATCCAGTCTATCAAGTCGCCTTCGTGGTTCGACTGGCGATAGATAAAGTGCACATCGGGCCAACGCTGTTGAATACACAACAAAATCTGTGCCATAGATACGTTTCCATATATCGCTGGGTTACGTTTTCCCAAACGATTCAGATTCGGACCATTGAAAATAGCTATTATCATCGGCTATAAATGTGCGTTTTTTAAAGATTTTCTGTCTTCGAGAGTATATCGAAGGCATATCGAGGTTTTATCGGGGTTATGTCGAGGTTTTCTCCGGCTGTTCTGCGTACTAAAAGTGCGTTTTTTTAAGATTTAGCGTGCGCCGTTGACTGCCAGCAGGAACTCGTCGTTATCCTCCGTACGCTCCATGTACGATTTCAACTTCTCCATCGCCTCTTGACCGTTCATGTCGCTCAGTTGTTTGCGGATTTGCCACATACGACTCAATATATCCGGCGGTAACAATAGATCGTCACGACGCGTACTCGATGCAGGTATATCCACGGCAGGGAAAACACGCTTGTTGGCCAACTTGCGGTCCAATTGCAATTCCATATTACCCGTTCCCTTGAATTCCTCAAAGATCAGGTCGTCCATCTTGCTGCCTGTCTCGGTTAGAGCGGTTGCAATTATAGTCAGCGAACCGCCGTTCTCTATGTTACGAGCTGCGCCGAAGAATCGTTTGGGCTTATGCAGCGCTTGGGCCTCAACACCACCGGACAACACCTTTCCGCTGGACGGTGCCACAGTATTGTATGCGCGTGCCAAACGCGTGATAGAGTCGAGTAGAATAACCACATCATGACCGCTTTCTACCAGGCGCTTTGCCTTCTCATGCACGATATTGGCTACTCGTACGTGGTTCTCTGCCGGTTCGTCAAACGTAGAAGCAATAACCTCTGCATTCACGCTACGGGCCATATCCGTCACTTCCTCCGGACGCTCGTCTATCAGCAGTACTATCATATAGACATCCGGATTATTGGCCAATATAGCGTTAGCTAATTCCTTCAATAATACGGTCTTACCTGTCTTCGGTTGCGCCACTATCAGTCCGCGCTGACCCTTACCGATCGGCGCAAACAGGTCGATGATTCGTACGCTCAAAGGATCGTTATTGCCTGTACAGAGTTTGAACTTCTGATCCGGGAACAACGGAATCAGGTTCTCAAATGCTACGCGCTGTTTAGCCATCTCAGGTGCCAAACCGTTGATTCGTATCACTTTGTCCATCGGGAAGAACTTGTCCGGCTGTGGGTTCACACGAATAGAGCATTCTACCGTATCACCCGGCTTCAGACCATATAGTCTCACTTGTTCTTTGCTTACATATACATCATCCGGACTTGGCAGATAGTTGTAGTCTGCCGAGCGTAGAAAACCATATCCGTCTGGGGCACATTCCAGCGTTCCCATAGCTATCACGTTCTCTCCCAGACTCGGAATGATATATTCGTCCTCTCGGGGGGCTTCCTCCTTAGGTGCCTCTTGTTTCGGCTCCTCTTCTACCGATAACGGCAGTTCCGGCGTAACTTCTGCTACCACTTCCGGCTCTTTCTTCTTACGTCCGCGTTTCTTTGGCGTTTCTGCCACAGTTTCTTCTTTGGTCTCTACCTTCGGAGTCTCTGTTGCTATTTCCTCTGTTGCCGTTTGTTGCATCAGATCCTTGGCCTCTTCTTCCAATGCGGCCTCCACCTGAGCAAGAGGCTTACGTGCCTCTACTTGCTGAACGGTCTTGTTCGGCTTGTGGTTGTTGGCCTTCAGTTGTTCTTGCATCTCTGCCAATTGCTCTTGCTCGCTGCCAACTGTTGCGACTACTTGTTCGCTCTTCAGATTAGTCGTATTTACTTTCTTCGCCTGGCGACGAACACCACGCGCACGCTCACGTTTAGGCAGATCGGCTGCCTCACGCGCTTCTTCTTTCGCCTGAACTACGGCCGCACGGTTGTCTGCTTGAGCATCCAGAATAGCATAACTAATCTCACGGATAGACTGACTGCGACGGGGGCTTAACCCCATCTCAACAGCAATCTCACGTACCTCGTCGAGCGTCATTCGCTCGAGTTTTTGTAAATCGTATTGCATAAAATTTATTAAAATATCTAAGAATTAGGATGGGTCGAATGATTATTATTCCCAAATCCGGTGCAAAAGTACTACAAATTTGTGACATGTGCAAATTTTTTCATAAAAAAATATACATAATTTCTAACTTATTTGTCAATATCAATTTTTTTTACTACTTTTGCAGCCAAATGTTAACTTATGTCTAACCAATCATTAATTGATCTGAAACACCCGTTGAACGTCTGCCGTGCTTCGGCCGGAACGGGAAAAACCTTTACATTGGCCGCCTATTATGTCGGCTTGCTCTTATCGGGTGAGAGTTTCCGCTCTATTCTGGCCGTCACCTTTACCAACAAGGCGACCGCTGAGATGCGCGAACGTATAATACAATACCTGTATGGGATTGCGTACAAAGAAGAAAATTCCTTCTTCCAAACTGCCAAAAAATTCATGATTCGAGACATGCAATTATCTGATGCAGAGCTGCGTAGCCGCGCAGAAAGGTGTTTCCGCGAGATGTTGCTCGATTATGACAATGTACAGGTCCAAACTATTGATTCTTTTCTCCAGTCTTTGCAAAGCGGCATTGCTGGGGTGCTTCATCTGAGTACCGGCATGAATACCGAATTGGATATCAACCATGTTATTTCTACCGCTGTCGAACAATTACTCACCACCCACTTGACGGACAATATACGCGAGTTGATGGATAAGTATCTAAATGTGCAATTGGACAAAGATAACAGATGGGATGTCCGCAATGCCATTTGTGCGATGGCAAAAGAGTTGTACAACGAATCGGTACAATCCTTGGACTCGCAAGGGAAAGTGGTGTTCGATGCCGGTCAGATTGAAGCCTATCGTGAGAAACTGAAGACCAATTGGGAGAACAACCCGAGACGCAAAGAGTTATCGGCTTTGGTATTACCTTTTAAAAATAAAGAATTCACCGGTGCAAACAGCGGATACCTCAAAACAGCTATAGATTATTTAACGGCTTCGTTGGAAGATCCCGAGAAAGTTGAAAAGAAATACCTTTTCCGTGGGCTGACAGATACGCAATATGAGAAAGCGTCTGCAGGTAAGTGGACGGAACTGCCGCAAGATGCGGTGCAGGCCATAGTGCAAGCCACAGATCTTGGGAAACAACTTTGTAGCGACTATTATACGTACACTCTGACCGTAGAGTTTAGTCACGAGATGCAACTCATGTCTGCCTTGCGCGAACGGATTAATGATATATTGGCGCAGCAGGATAGCGTTTTTCTCGCAGAAACGGCCAACCGCCTATGCCGGGCTTTGCATAGCGGAGATGCGGACTTTATATTGGAGAAAGCAGGCGTGCGCTACAAGCATGTACTGATGGACGAATTCCAGGATACCAGCAAACTCCAGTGGAGTGTCTTTCGCCGCCTGTTGGATGATGTGTTGGCAACGTACGGCAATACATTGCTCGTAGTGGGAGATATCAAGCAGAGTATCTACCGTTGGCGAAATGGCGATTGGCATATCATGGCTGAATTGGGAAAACCGAATGGTGCATATGCTGATTACAATAATGCCAAGTTTAAGAACTTGTCTCGCAGTTTCCGTAGCTGTGAGAATGTTGTGCGATTCAATCTGTCTCTTTTCCGACATGTCGTGCTGTCATCATCCGAACAATCTCAAGAGCTGTTCAAGACTATATATGACGAGGGATTCCAAGAGAATAATCTTGACGACTATTATCAGACTGAGAAGAAATCCGGAGGATACGTTCGTTTTCGTGCGTTTGCTAAGAAGAGCAAAGAGAAGGGAGACGAATCAGATGCGTCAAGTTATAATCCGCAAGAGGTGATGACTTACGATATGTTCGACGCCATGGAGAATTTGCTTCAAAACGGCGCGCATGCATCAGATCTTATGGTGCTGGTACGTCGCAATAAGGAAGCTATGTTCATCACGGGTATGAAGTCCCAATTATCCGAATCCGATTATCCGTTTTTATCGCGAACCCGTTTTGTCTCGTCAGATAGCTATTTGCTGGATGCTTCGCGTGATGTGCTGACTGTCATTAGTGCGCTGCAATACATGACAACCAAAGACGTATTGGCTGCCCGTATGATTGCAGAGAATACACAGCGCGATGTGTCGTTGTTGCAAACGATTAGTACTTCCATTCCTTTATATGAAATGGTGAGCGAGATTATCCGTTTGTTGCTTTGCAATGAACAAGGACTCTATCATGGTACTGAAACAGCTTATTTGGATGCCTTCCTGGACCAGACACGTACTTATGTGACACGTTACGGTAGTTGCTTGAAGGAGTTTCTGGAGTATTGGGAAGATACATTGCATAGCAAAGCTATTTCTACGTCGGCAGACAATGCCGTTCGTATCATGACTGTCCATTCCAGCAAAGGACTGGAGGCTCAAACGCTCTTTGTGCCTTTCTGTGATTGGACGCGTGAGGTCGGCCAAATCCATCCCAAAGTGTGGTGCGAGGGCAAACCGCAAGACATGGCTGAGAAGATTGGATTTGTTCCTATCCAAGAAGGCAGCAAGATGGAGAAGTCAGAGTACTCCGCCGAATACCAAGAGGAGCATATCAACATGGCGATTGATAACCTCAATATGCTCTATGTGGCTCTTACTCGCGCAAGAGATAACCTGTATGTGTCTTCGTGTTTTTCGTTAAACAAGGATAATAAGTTAGGCAAAAATGATCATGTGGGAACATATCTGTTGGAGAACACGGGGCTAACAACTCAAATCCAGCATCCGGATGAATTGGACTCCGTTTGGGACATGCCTTATGCCGAATATGCCATAGGAGGAAAGCCGGTTATAGCAGGGGAAAAAGAGGAATCCACGGAAAATGAGATAGAGTTACAACTGTGCAGCAATAGTGATCGTGTCTGTTTTGTCCAATCGCAAGACAGTCTGCTCTACACCGATTATGGCGAAGAGGCGGAACGTCGTGCAGCGCGCATAGAGATTGGCAATATATGCCATGAGGTCTTTGCCCGTCTGACGGAAAAGATTGTCTCGCATCATGATTGGCAGGTACAATTAAATGCTATTCTTGATGATTTTGAGACGCAGGGATTGATCGAATCACCTGACCAACGCAAGGATGTCTTTTTCTTGGTGAGCAAAGCCTGGAATGACCCTCTAATGCAGAAATGGTTCCGTACTCCGTTTGTCGTGGAGGCTGAGCAGGCACTCTATATGGATGGCAAGGAGTATCGCCCGGATCGCGTGATGGTGGATAAAACCGCAGGAAAAGCCATTGTGGTTGATTATAAATTCGGCGCACGCAGAGACGATAAATATTCCGATCAAGTGCGACTATACATGCGCGCCATGAGGTTAATGAATTATGATAACGTAGAGGGATACCTTTGGTATGCCCGTACAGGAGAATTGATAGAAGTGAAAGATGAATAGTTTCTTACAACAAACGGCTAAGTCCATTTTAGCTCATTCCGGATGGAAACAGTTACGTCAAATGACGTTGGTGTTACCGAGTCGTCGTGCCGGATTGGTATTGAAAGACGAACTGTTGAGGCTTCAGAAGGAGGCTGGAGAAAAAGCCGTCTATGCACCGCAGGTACAAACATTGGATCAATTGATCGATAGTCTCAGTCCACTATATGCAGAAGACGAATTGAACACCATCGCCCGTCTCTATCGCTTCTATAGAAAATCCCAATTGTCCAACTCGCAATGTCCGGTTACCGAAGACGAAATAATGCCTTTGGACTTGTTCTATGGATGGGGCAGACAGATGTTGGCGGACTTTACGAATATAGACGCCTCTATGTCCGCGGAACAAGTGCCGTCGTTCTTCAGCAATGCCATCTCGGCACATGATTTGGGACAATGGCAGTTGGACGAAGAGACCGAGAACCGCTTGCGTCTGTTGCTGCAACCTACTGCCGGCCTGTTGACGGCTGAGGACAAGTCTATACGTGCCCAATACGATGCACTCTGGCATTCTTTGGCAGATATTTATGCAGATTTGCACAAAGAACTATCCAAAGCAGGTAAAGGCTACAAAGGTATGATGGCAAGACGTGTGGTAGAAGAGTGGGAAAGCATATTGCCTAAACTTGAGGGCAAACACTTCGTATTCGTTGGCTTCAACTACCTTCTGCCTATTGAGAAACAGATCATGTCACTACTGAGGGATGCCGGACAAGCATCGTTCTATTGGGATGATATACGCGATTTCAAGGCTAATAGCAAAGCCTTCTATTTCACGGAATTGTACAAGAAAGAATTAGGTTCGCTTTCTGAAGAACGCAGGTGGGGAGAACTGCGTGAAGTCAATCTTATTTCCGGTGCATCACGCACGGCTCAAGCGCAATATGTTAACGACTGGTTGCCCAAACACTATACCGAGCGGGGACAACGTGTGGGAGTCGTTATCTGTGATGAGAATATGTTAGAGCCGATCATATATGCTCTTCCTGACCTGAAAACTCTCGATGAAAACGGAGAAAATGTGTCTGCGCTCATCAATGTGACCAAAGGATTTCCGTTGCGAAATACTCAGCCGTTTGCGCAAGTAGTTCGGGCCGCTGAACAATGGACGGATACGATTGATTGGAATGCGTTATACAAGGTGCTGGATGAAGCAGAAACCAACGCTCCGATGCAAGAAGACCAATCGACAACTTCCACATGGCACGACTTGTTGCAAAACGAAGCGCTTTTCCAAGTACGTACCTGCGTCAACAAAATGCGCCGTCTGGTGAACGAAGGAATAGAAGGCGTGGTCTTCACACCCAAGTTGACGCGAATGTTGCTTCGACGCCAAATGGAGAGCGTGACGATGCCTTTCCATGGCGAACCCGTCACCGATGTACAGGTATTGGGCGTCTTGGAAACACGTGTACTGGACTATGATAGTATATTATTGCTCAATGTAGAAGAAGGCGTTTTGCCGCAACAACAACATGATTGCAGCTTCATCCCGTACTATCTGCGTAAGTACTATCATATGCAGACCAGCGACGAACGTGCGACTGTTTACGCTTACAATTTCTTCCGTCTCATTAGTCGGGCCAACCATGTAACGATGCTTTATACACCCGCTGAGGCTAATCCGGATAGCAAGGGCCTGTCACGTTTTGTGTTGCAAATGGATGCTTCGAAAGACGAGTTTGTCATCCGTCGTTCGCGTCTGGTTGAGTCGAGCAGATTGCAGAGTGCGGATTTGATTGGAGATACCTACAAAAGATATTCAGGAAATAGTATTTCTCCAAGTGCCATTAATACCTATATCTCCTGCCCACGCAAGTTCTATCTGCAACAAATAGAAGGACTTCGCCCGAAGCAAAAAGAGGAACCTCTCTTTGCCGACAATGTACTCGGTTCGTTCGTCCATTCTATGCTTGAGAGTATCTATCGCGACGAGTGTGGATGTGATGGCAAGCATCCTAAGCAGGTGACGGCCGAACAGATTTTGTCTATAGTTAATTCGCCTGAGAAAATGCAGAAGGCTCTTGACAAAGCTTATGAAGATATGAATGATCAATGGCATAAAGATTATCCGGATGATCCCCAACCACATTACATTGCTGAGCAACATATGTTGGAGAATAAGGCCATTGTTCGTTATGTCAGCCATGTGCTGGACCATGATGCCGAACTGGCTGCAAGCGAAGGATTGCAGATATGGTTGTTGGAGCAAAAACGCTATCTGTCGTTGGATATAGAGGGTTATGGTACAATCTCAACTGGCGGCATCATCGACCGCTTGGATATCGTTGGCCTGGGTGACAATGTCCGGATACGCGTTGTGGACTATAAGTCAGGCACGTACAAAGATAAAAAGATGGAGTCAAACTGGGATGAATTGACTAGCAAAGAAGAAAAAAAATATGTGTTACAGACGCTTATCTATTGTGCTGCAGTAGAAGCAAAATGGCCGGACAAACCGGTCGCTCCCAATCTATACTTCTGCAGCAAACCGCTGAAAAGTGAAGAAACGCAATTGAAGATAGAGGATGCTGTTATCAGCAATTTTACGGACATTAAAGAGAATTTTTTAACGCTTCTAAAGCAGAAAATCAAGGAGATACTTACTGCTACAGACTATCCGCAGCAAACCCAAAGCGAAAATTGCTCTTCTTTTTGCCCGTTCCTGTTACTATGCGGACGCAAGGCAAAGGATTTCTAATAGCGTATAGTCACATTCTCAAATGTGTTGATCTTCTGCTTGTCGTACGGGCAGGATACTTTGATATAGTTCTCCGTGAAGCCGTACATCAGCTTTTCGTCCTTTCGTCCGTTCGTCCTTTCGCCTTTGCCGCTCTCCCATAGCACAACAGCTTTTTCGCCTTCGTGCTCGCGGTAAAATTGCTCGGTCTTGCGGGCACTCACCTCATGCAACTGATGACTACGACGTTCGCGCTCTTTCTGGGGCACTACGTACAAATCCATCTCCAGCATGCGTGTGTTGGCGCGCTCCGAGTAGGTGAAGACATGTAGCTGCGATACGGGTAATTGTTCGATGAAATCTACATAATCCGTCCAGCATTCTTCTGTCTCTCCGCGTACGCCAACCATGCAATCGACCCCAATGATGGCATTGGGCATGACGGATGTTATGTGTGCCACGCGGTCTGCAAATAGTTCACGGGTATAACGGCG
>JAILDU010000094.1 GCA_024689005.1 Paludibacteraceae bacterium | reverse complement strand
TTTCCTGCATATCGATGCTGACATCCGCATTCGGATGGCTGAAAGGCGACATCATAGTGGTGAGGCGGCATTGTTTGATATATAGGATGCGCAATTTGCGCCCGTGCAGAGCCTCTGCACACTGGCGGATTACCTCTATGTTACACACACCCGGCGAGACAGGTGTACCGGGGAAATGCCCTTTATAGACACGGCTGTCAGGGTTAAGCCGTACGCGAACAATGCCTTTTTGCGGGCTATACGGCGTACATTGCTGTATATAGAAATAATCGTCAATCATCTTTCAGAAAAATCTTCATTTGGCAAGATGCCGCCACTTTTTCATTCACTCGCACTTCTGCACGTATCAGACGGATGCCTCCCACTTCGGTAACCAACTGAATCTCAGTATGTAGCTCGCTGCCTACAGGCGGCAGGATGAGGAGCTCGCAATCTTTAATCTCGCCGATGAACCCTAATTTGGGTTTCTCGCCTCGTACGAATGTACCGTAGCCGGCATACACCGCCGCCGATTGCGCGATATGTTCAATCAATCCGGGCTCGCGGAACACACCGTCTCGGACAAAAATATTGTCCGGTAGAACTGTCAGTCCTGTCTCGGCGCCCGTGTCAGATACAAACCACACAACGTCCACCATTACAATAGGTGGACGTTGCGGAATCAGCTGATATATTTCTTCTCCGCAGAAAATCACACGCGTTCGGCAAGGTAATCGTACAAAGCATCAAAAGTCTTCACTTGTGCAAGGTCTGCCGGTTGGATTTTCACGCCAAACTCGCTCTCTATAAGAGCCACCATATCCACAAGGCTCAAACTGTCGAGTTGCAAGGTCTGCTTGATGTTTGCTTCTGGGGTGATGATGGATTCTTCCACTTCAAATTCTTCTGCCAATACGCTATTTACTTTGGCGATTAGTTCATTTTTGTTCATAATTGTATTATTTATTAGTTAATTACATATTTCGTACGATAAGAGTGGCATTTGTGCCGCCGAAACCGAAACTGTTGCTCAGGAACGTGTCGAAATGTTTCTCGATTCTCTTTCCCGGAATCAGCAGTTTGGCGCTGTCCTCGTCCGGGTTCTCAAAATTCAGGTTGGCAGCGATGAAATCATTCTTCATCATCAGCATTGAATAGATTATTTCGCTGGCACCGGCCATCCACATCTCATGTCCGGTCTGCGACTTGGTAGAGGTTACTTCAACACGCCTGTCACCGAATACGTCGTATATGGCTTTTGCCTCGTTGGTATCGCCCACATGCGTAGAGGTCGCATGAGCGTTGATATAACCTATCTCGTCTATATTGATACCGGCGCGCTCGATAGCCATACGGAGTGACTTGCTCGGACCTGCCACGTTCGGGGAAGAGATATGGTCTCCGTTAGCGGAGAAACCGTAGCCTAAGACCTCTGCAATGATAGGCGCACCGCGTTTGACGGCGTGTTCGTATTCCTCGATGATGACCGTTGCTGCGCCGCCTCCGGGAACTAAACCATCACGGTCGCGGTCGAACGGACGGGACGCTTTCTCCGGTGCATCCTCACGGATGGAGAAAGCGGATATGCCATCGAACGAACCCACGGAGTACGGGTTCACTTCCTGCGCCCCGCCGCAGACAATCATATCTTGCAAACCCGTTTGTATCAAAAGCGCTCCTAAGCCGATGGCGTGTGCGCCGCTGGCACATGCTCCGCTGACCGTCAGGTTAATGCCACGCAAACGAAAGATTGTACCCAAGTTCATCGTTACCGTGGAGTTCATTAACTGGAAGATCGCTCCGGAACCGCACAACGTCGTGTCGTGTTTCTCTCGGATGGTATCCACTGCGCGTACCGCAGGATCAACCGAAGAGTCGTTTCCGTAGAGCAACCCTACATCGTGCTTGTCTAAATAATCTTGGTCGATGCCCGCATTGCGCATGGCTTCCACCGTAGCACAGTATGCATATTTGGCTTGTTCCGGCATATACGTCCGCTGAGAACGACTCAGCACTCCCTTCAAATCGGGAATATCCACTTTGGCCGTTAGACCAGAACGGAATCCCATCTCTTTACGGAGAGGGTCAAGAATAATTCCGGACTTGCCCGTATAGAGCGAATCGCGTACCTCATCCAACGATTTTCCTAAGCAGGACCAGATGCCCATGCCTGTTATGACTACTCTTTTCATTGTATCTTGTTTTTAATAGATTCAAACAATACTTTCCGCTTTTCTTTCAGTTCTGCCATGCGCTTTTTATTGCAGAGCATCCTTATGTTTCGGAACGTGCTCTGCATCCATTTCCATTCATAATATGCAAAAAGCGCTAACGGATACGTTGCCAGTAGCATCCATACTACAGACTGCCACCACAACCCCCATACCAAACCGCAGACCAGTACCGTCAGCAGGATGAAGAACGGAACGCCTACTACTACAGGGATGATGAAACGCCAACTATTGGTAAACATCTTGTCTGATTTCATGAACGGACGGTGGATGTTGTAATGAAGAAGATTGGGATATAGTGAAACGAGCCATAGCGGAAACAGTATAATCTGCGCCATGATGCTCAGGATGGTCGTCAGCCACCCCTTGACAGATGCTATATCCTTGTCTTTTATGCCAATCCCGGCTTCTTCGCGGCGAATCTCAGCTATCTTGTCCCAATACTCCCCTGTGGCTTGTATTTGGTCGCATAGTTTCTTGTCGCTGTCTAACTTGTCCGGCAGGAACTTTGGATTCTTGCCTTGCGCACAGCAATATGTATCGCCGAACTCACTAGTACGCAACCAGTCGATTTCTTCATAGTGCTCCAAATCCCGTACATCCAGCATCATCTCCTCTATCTGCGCGCGGACTAATTGGTTCACCTCACGTTGCGCAGTGCGCGGTTTCGTTTTGTACAACTCATAGTACGGAGCTAATGAGATCGGCTTTCCGAAACGTAACAGCACATCTGTTTGTACGCCAAAATAATCTTCGTAATGATGTGCGCTCGGCACAATCTTTATATCGTGCTGAAAGCCATCACGCTCCGCCGTCTGGAACGCGAGACGCGTGTAACCGAAGGAGAAATCCCCCAACCAATGCTTGTCCTGATGCGTGCCTTCGGGATACATAATCAGACGGTTTCCTTCTAACATTTTGCCGCCCGATATGCGAATGGTCTCTTCGTTCTTACCAAGCGACTCCTGACCGTCGTAATTCAAACGGAACGCAGGAAGCATACCAAGCCATAGAAAGAATTTGGTTATCAACGGGTGCCATGAAAAGACATTTCCGCGTGCGATAACATACGGATGGCTCTCGTTCTCCAGACCTAAAATCATCACCAACGGGTCGTTGGCGCAATTCTGGTGGCAGGACACAATCATACATGGTTCCCCTAATGCCGGCAGGTTCTCTTTCCCTTGATAATACACATGCCGGAACAGCAGCCGATTATTCATAAACCGTATATACCGCTTGTATAGACGATACCCGAAACTTCCAATATATTTTTTCTTTTCCATATTTATTCCGCGCGCATAGGCGCATAAAACCGTGCAAAATTACAAAAAAAATTGATACTTACCAAATGGATGGAATTTTTAGAAAACATAAAAGGACATATAGAAAATGGTTTTGCTGTCAGCAGTTCATCAGCCTGTACGTCAGGTACACGGCATACAAAGCCAGGAGGATGGCACCATGCCAGCGTTTGAGCTCATGTCTGCGGTTGGTAAGGACTGCCAGCCAGACGAGCAGCGCGCCGAGAGTGCCCATGACGCAATCCACCATGACCCCATCGTACGCAGGCAGAGGTTTCTAATAAATGATACATACTATGTTATGATTGATTTTTCTTTCTGAATACTACATGTTCGTTCATGACGAAGTTCGCGATGCCGGAAACGCAGAGGGCGAGG
>JAILDU010000064.1 GCA_024689005.1 Paludibacteraceae bacterium | reverse complement strand
TCCGTGGCCATGTCATCGTAGTAGTAATGATCATGACCGATTTCAAAGAAACGATAGCGCTTCAGACGATAAGGTACATGCATCTGGAAGCAAAAACATATATTTTTCATAATACTTAAATTTTCAATTATCAACTTTTGTTATCAATCAGAGTGTGTGGTTAATCACTCCGTCATATATCTTACGCACTTTCAAGCCTGCGTCCGACCATTTAATGTTGTTCACTTCTGCTTGACCAAGTTCGTGCAGACTCTTGTACATCGCAGGATACTTAACGATAGCATATATTGCATCGGCCATGGCATCTATGTCCCAATAGTCTGTTTTGATCGCGTGCTGCAATATCTCCGCACAACCCGATTGGTGACTGATGATTGTCGGGCAGCCCACCTGCATTGCTTCCAACGGACTGATACCGAAAGGTTCGCTTACGCTCGGCATAATATAGACATCGCTCATTGCCAACATCTCTTGTACCTGTTTGCCACGCATGAAACCGGGGAAGTGGAACTTGTCGGCTATCCCGCGCTTGGCCACCAGGTCTATCATCTCTGCCATCTTGTCTCCGCTGCCGGCCATCACAAAACGCACGCCATCAGTCTTGCTTAGCACGCGTGCTGCTGCTTCAACAAAATACTCCGGACCTTTTTGCATCGTGATTCGTCCCAGGAATGTAACCAGTTTGTCTTTCCTCTCCGGGTGAGTGAATTCCTCCGGGTGATCCAGCGGCTCAACCGCATTGTGCACTGTAGTCACCTTTCGCGGGTCTTGACCATATTTCTCTATCACCGTATTGCGGGTTAGATTGCTTACGCATATGATATGGTCTGCTTCGTCCATTCCGCGGCGTTCTATCGAATAGACTGTCGGATTGACGTTGCCGCGACTGCGGTCAAAATCTGTTGCATGAACATGAATCACCAGAGGTTTACCGCTTATATGCTTGGCAAATACTCCTGCCGGATATGTCAACCAGTCATGACTATGAATGATGTCAAAACTCAAACTATGTGCCAGCACGCTTGCTACAGCCTCATAGTTGCCGATTTCCTCTATCAGGTTATCCGGATAGCGACCGGAGAAGTTGATACAACCTAAGTCGTCTGTTCCTATGCGACGATAATCGTAGCGAATTCCGTTTCGGTAGTGGAAATAGTCTTCGGCTGACATTCTGCCTTCCAGGCGTTGCTTAACGTAGTCATAACTATTCTCTTTCCATACCACAGGAATACTATTCGCACCAATAATGTGCAGAAAAGACTGATCTTCATCGCCCCAAGGCTTGGGTATAACGAACGTGATCTCCATGTCTCTCTGCTGAGCCATTCCGCGTGTTAAACCGTAACTGGCCGTTCCTAATCCGCCGAGGATATGTGGCGGAAACTCCCATCCGAACATCAGTGCTTTCATTTCTGCGCCTCCTTACTTTCTTCTTTAAGCGGCTCAGCCGCAGATTTCTGTTTTTCCACTTCCTCTTTTTGGTACTTCTTCAGCGTGTCCATCAGGCTTATGATTGCCGCAACACTCGAAGCCGAACTCATGCCACCGTGACCTTTATAAGGAGGATTTCCGTCATAAAACTCATTCAGGGTGCCTATGCATAGTTCGTCCATCTCTGCCTCAAAACCAACCAGGGTGCGCTCCATAAAACTCGTTCCGCTATATTTGTACACGTTCATGTACGCACGCGAATAGGCGGTAATAGTTGAGGGCCACACGATACCGTTATGCAGACTGCGGTTGCGGTCTGTAATATTTCCTTGGTACATAGGCCTATAGTTGCCGCTCTTGGGACTCAAACTGCGCAATCCTTTCGGAGTCAGTAACTCTTTCGTGCAGATATCTACTACGGCTTTCTGCTGTTTCTTGTCCAGCGGGCTGTACGGAAGACCTACTGCCCATATCATGTTCGGACGAACCTCTTTGTTCTCGTAATTGTCTATCACAAAATCGTTCAGGTACAATCCGTTCCAAAACGTCTTTTGGAATGCATCTTTCGTTATCTCAGCCTGATATTCCATCAGATCCGCGCTCGTCTCCTTTCCCATCTCGCGTAGCAATTCTGCCGTAAAGCGCATCGCGTTGTACCACAGCGCATTCAGCTCTACCACATATCCTGTACGCGGAGTGATGGGCCATCCGTTTTCGGTCGCGTTCATCCATGTCGCCGGACGACGTGTGCCGTCCACCCATAGCAACCCGTTCTGATGAATCCATGCCCGAGGATGGTGCTGCTTGCGATACCAGTTGACCACACTCAGACAAATGTGACCATATAAGTCTGCCGCCTCGCGCACGGTGTATTTATGTGCAAATTTCTGTATCGCACGCACAAACCACAACAGCACATCCGGCTCGTCCATCCCCGTCATCTTCACTTCTTTCTGGCGACCGGCCATAAAACTTAGCACCTCAGGCACAGCGGTCTTATTCATGATAGCATCCCAATATTCCGGACGGTCTGTGTCCAAGGTACAACTGGCTACGGAGAAGAAGGTCGTTCTCGCTTCTGCCCCAAACCACGGGAAACCTGCTAATAGGTAGCACTTGTCTTCTTCTCTCTTATAGAACTGACTTGCGCTGTTCTTCAGAGTAGAGAACATATCGTCTTTGCGGATGCGGCGCTCCAACTCTTTCTTCCATATCGTTTTCAGTTGATTGGTCTTGCACTCCGACACTCCTGCCGAAAATATCACGCTCTCACCTTTCTTCATTGGCAGTTCGAAGTAGCCGGGCACCATCAGGTCTTCTTTGTAATCATAACCGCGCTCTTTCTCCTTCTTATATTCTATGCCTTTGTACCACTGTGGGTTATGATGATATTCAACCGACTTGCTGAATTGCATGTACAGGTTCGGATAACCCGGATACATCCGATTATAACGACCATTCTCGCAATCATCCATATTCGTATTAGCCACAGTATTCTCGTGCGTCAACTCGTTTACGCTACGAAATGCCAAAAACGGACGAAAACGCAATATCGTCGGACTTCCGGACTCCAACAATGTGTACCTAAATAGCACGCGAGGTTCAAAACTAACCAGCAGACGCTCCTTTTGCAAAATCATTGCTCCCACGCGATACACAGTACGAGAAATCAACTCGCAGTCAAATTCACGGATATACTTGTGGCCGTTCGGTGAATAGGTGTTCTCGCCATATTGGTGCAAACCCAAGTTGAATTCTGCACCGTGCTGTATGACCGTCTCGTCCAATGAACTGAGTAGAACAAAGTTCTCCGGACCTAATTCCGGTAACGGCATCACCAGCTGACCGTGATACTTACGGGTGTTACAATCTACTAATGTCGTCGAATTGTACACACCGGCACGGTTGGTTCGAATCATCTCTTTTTGCAACGAACGCTCCAAATTTACAAGTACATTCTTGTCAAAATTCAGATAACTCATGATGTGTGATTCAGTATTAAGTAATGTAATTCTTTAGTGTCTTTCTGTATGCCCGCGTTGTCGCGAGTGTCACATTGCAATCGTTAAATAAATTTGCCTCCGAATTTGTTTTCGGCATCGGTCACAAACTGCTTGATACGCTGTTCCTCTGCTTTCTGACAAATCAGTAGTACTCCGTTCGACTCCGCCACAATCATATCTTTCATCCCCTGCACTACGGCCAATTTACCCGATTCCAACGTCACCACATTGCCTTCGCTCTCGTAGAAAATCGCGTTGCTGTGCAGACTTACATTGCCCGACTCATCTTTCTCGCTCAACTCATGCAGCGAACCCCATGTTCCCAAGTCGCTCCAACCGAAATCGGATGGTAGCACATATACGTTGTCCGCCTTCTCCATCACACCATAGTCTATCGATATATTCGGGCACGTCGGGAATATTTTCTCGATAAAATCGTCCTCTTTGTCGGTTCCCATTAGCATCTCTCCGTCACGGAATTTCTCCGCAACCTCCGGCATGTATTTTTCGAACGCCTCACTTATCGTTTGTAGGTTCCAGATGAATATTCCGCTATTCCACAGGAAGTCTCCGCTTCGTAGAAACACTTTCGCCATCTCCAGGTTCGGCTTTTCCGTAAAAGTCTTTACCTTACATACGTCATCAAATCGCTCAACCTTTTGATTTTGCAGATATTGAATATAGCCGTATCCTGTCTCAGGACGGGTCGGCTTCATGCCTAACGTCAGAATGGCATTGTTTTCCGATACAAAGTCCAGCGCGTGCGATATCGTTTTGCGGAAACCTTCCTCGTCCAATATCAAGTGATCGCTCGCAGCCACCACTATGTTTACTTTCATTTCCTGGCGGCTCCAATCCGGCTGCGGTGTGATCAATCCCACCTTGCGCATGCATAGCGAACGAATACGCGACACCGCATAGGCTATACACGGAGCTGTACTGCGACGGGCAGGCTCACACAATATCTGGCTCTCCTTTATGCCCGGCACTTGCTCCAAAATCATATCCTTGTATGCCACGTTGGTCACTATAAGCATATTCTCCATCGGCACCAACGGACGAAAACGATCTACCGTCATCTGAAGTAAACTGCGACCGGTACCGAAAAAATCCAAAAACTGCTTAGGTTTATCTACTCGACTAAACGGCCAAAAACGACTTCCAACTCCGCCGGCCATAATCACGCAATAGTTGTTCTGATTCTTTTCCATAGTGTTCAAACTTAACTTTAATTGTGTTTATCCTGGTTGTTTAATTTATCTTTTTCTATTCTAAAATCCGCTTTTTTTCCCTAAAATCCCGATCGGGGTTTTGTCGGGGTTATATCGGGGTTTTTTCGAAGGCAAATCGAGGTTTTAAACACATAATTTGCAAACGAGCGCAAAGATACAACAAATTTCTGACATGTGCAAGCGCACGCGCACTTTTTTATAAAAAAGTACGCTTTTCACCACAATTATTCAGAATTTGCAACTTCCGACTTTCAACTTTCAATTATTCTTATTATCTTTGTGCCGTATTTTGGATTATTATGTGCTTTTTTCAAAAAAATTACTCTTCCGCACGTCGCGGAATAATAGGTGTAGCGTGCTTGCTGTTTGCCGTAACATGGACTTTGGAATCGTGCAACAAGGCATCGGCGCCCAAACCATATGGCTACTTTCGTATTACCACTCCCGATACGGCATACCTGCCATTCCGAGAGTCTGCACAGGAGTACAAGAACTACCCCTATACGTTTGCTCTCTCTAAAAATGCAATCGTCAGACAGCGAAAAGAGCCGGGGGAGCAATACTGGATCAATATCTGGTATCCTGCTTTCGATGCTACCATTCATTGCTCCTACAAACCGGTCAAGCGTAACTTGCGGGAACTGACGGACGATGCGCTCAATTTTGTTTACCGAAATGCTTCTCATGCCTCGGCTATTCCCGAACGAGAATACAATCACCCGGAGGCAGATGTCTATGGCGTGCTCTTCGATCTGGAGGGAAACACGGCTTCTTCGTGCCAGTTCTTCATTACCGATTCTACGCACCATTTCTTCCGCGCTTCGGTCTATTGCAATTGCCAGCCTAATGCGGATTCCTTGGCGCCGGTTTATGACTATCTGCGCAAGGATGTCATTCGTATGGTCGAATCTTTCCAATGGAAATAACAGCACTTTGATATTATGGTTTACGAGCAAATGACAAAGAGACAAGGCCTGGCGCTGTTGCTGGATCCGGAGAAAGCCGATCTGGAAGCACTTCCTATTTCAGAAAATGTGCTTCCGGATTACATCTTTGTCGGTGGATCTACCGGAGGAGACACTACCGCTTTTGTTCGTTCCCTCAAAGCGGCTGTCAGCAATCGGCAATTAGAAATACCTATTGTCCTTTTCCCCGGTAATGCCGCACAATTTACTCCCGAGGCGGATGCCATCCTTTTTCTCAGCCTGCTCAGCGGACGCAATCCCGAGTGGTTGGTGGGACAGCAGATTCATGCCGCACATACCATACAAAAATCCGGAATAGAGTCGATTCCAACGGCATATATTCTCATAGACGGGGGAGTGGAGACATCCACCATGCGCGTTACCGGTACAGACCCGATTCCATCGGACAAAATCGACCTCATAGTAGATACGGCTATCGCTGCGGAAATGATGGGTAAAAAACTCATTTATCTCGAGGCAGGCAGCGGAGCAAAAGTACCGGTTTCATCGGAGATAATCCGTGCGGTCAAAGCTCACGTGTCCATTCCCCTTATAGTCGGCGGAGGCATTCGTACACCCGAAGCGATGGATGCCGCATACCGTTCCGGGGCAGACATAGTTGTAGTCGGCAATCATTTTGAGGATCACCCCGAAGACCTGAGTCTGTTCTGCCGAAAAGCCGAAACGCTCCATAGTGATGACGAACGTTATATGCGTCTTGCTCTTGCTGAGGCGGAGAAAGCTCTCGCAGCTGATGAGATTCCTATCGGGTGCGTCATCGTCAGCCAAAACCAGATTATCGGACGCGGACACAACCTGACCGAGACGCTTGACGATGTTACCGCGCACGCAGAGATGCAGGCCATCACGGCAGCCGCGCAAACGGTTGGCGGTAAGTATCTGCCGGACGCAACGCTATATGTCACGGTCGAACCGTGCATCATGTGTGCGGGCGCTATCGGGTGGGCGCAAATCAAACGTATCGTCTATGGAGCCTCGGACCCCAAACGCGGATTTGCCACTTTTGCTCCCCGAGCCTTCCACCCTAAAGCGAATATAACATCCGGCGTCCTGGAATCAGAATGCCGATCTTTGATACAAGAATTTTTCAAAAAGAAGCGATCATGAGTGTAATTTCTAATTTCACATCTCACATCTCCAGCACAAAGAAGGCGCAAACCATTCTGCGCCTCGGCCTTTTTGTCATCTTGGCAGCTCTAATTGTGTTGCTCTTCCCGCGCTATAACAATACCTTCCGCTACCATTTCGAGATTGGCAAACCTTGGGGGTATAGTCTTTTGACGGCTGAATTTGATTTCCCTATCTACAAAACCGACCAACAGATGGAAGAAGAGCAAAAAAAAGTGTTGTCTTCCTTTACTCCGTATTACAAATACATCCCGCGTACGCAACGCAAAGTGTTAGTCATCTCTCTTCAGGATCAGGAGTGGCTCGCCCAGGAGGGGTATAGCAGTATTGCCATCATGCAAAATCGTATCAAGAAGACATACCCGGTCTCCGAGATCTACACTCCGGCTTCTGCTTACAAGCATTTTAATTCCGACATGGCGCAAAATCTTGTTTTGGACACGGCTATGACCGATAAGATGAGAACTGAAGAACTCAAGTCTCTATCTCCGACACAAGGACTGGTTCAGGCCGGCGAGAAAATCATCGATAAAGGAGATATCGTTACCGACCATGCTTACCAGATTCTTCTCTCGCTCCGTCGTGCTAACGAAGATGACAAGATCGGCACTCGCCAACGCGCACTTTCCATCATGGGAGAAGCGATGTTGGTCCTCTTGTTCCTCAGCCTCTTTGTTATCTATCTCTATGTCTTCCGTCTGAGTTATGCGCACAATACGCGTACCGTGCTCTTCTTCTGCTTGCAGATGCTTATCGTCATAGCACTCTCATGCCTCTGCTTGCGATTCGACCTGTCCGTCTATCTCATTCCGTTTGCTTGGGTGCCAATCTTGACGCGCGTCTTCTTCGACTCACGTACTGCCTTGTTCCTTCATTTTACCACCATACTTATTACCTCGATTGTCGTACCGGCTCCGGTGGAGTTCTTCTTCATACAAATAGTAGTCGGCATGGTTGCTGTTTCCTCTTTGAGTGACATGACGCGCCGCGCACAATTGCTTCAAACTGCCGGGTGGATTATGTTGGCGCAATCTATTGCTTACACGGCATTCACTTTCGCGCAAACAGGCGTTTGGGCTTCCATCAATCCGTGGATGTACCTCTATTTCTTCATCTGCGGTCTGCTTACCGTCGGTTGCTACGGACTGATTTACGCGTTTGAGAAAATGTTCCGCTTCATATCGTCCATCACGCTTGTCGAATTGACCGACATCAACTCCGACTTGCTCCACATGCTGGCCGAACGTGCTCCGGGTACTTTCCAACACTCTATGCAGGTTAGCAATCTGGCCACGGAGGCAGCTAAGTATATTGGTGCTAATGCCCTTCTTGTGAGAACGGGCGCTCTCTATCACGATATAGGCAAAATCACCGACCCGCTCTATTTTACCGAAAACCAGACCGGTGTTGACAATCCTCTGCTCAAGATGGATCCGCGCGAAGCAACCAAGGTAGTCATTGCTCATATCGCAGAAGGAGAGAAGATAGCGCGCCGTAACCATTTGCCCGAGGTGATCGTCAATTTCATTATATCCCACCACGGCACATCGCTCGTTCGTTATTTCTACAATACGTATTGCAACGCGCATCCTGACGAGCAAGTGGACGAATCGCTCTTCCGCTATCCCGGACCTAAACCGTCCACCAAGGAAGCCGCAATTCTCATGATGGCCGATGCTGTTGAGGCGCGATCACGCAGCCTGGACGAATATACAGAAGAGTCCATCTCTGCTGCTGTTGACAAGATGATTGACACGCAGATTGCGGATGGACAATTCGCCGCTTCTCCTCTGTCGTTCAAGGATGTAGAGGATATTCGTCGAGTCTTTAAGGCACGTATTATTTCTATGTATCACCATCGTATCAGTTACCCGACTCTCAAAAATGAGCAATAATCCTGTCACCATAAACAACCACCCCTTGTATCTTGCGCCGATGGAGGATGTGACCGATCCGGCTTTCCGATTGCTATGCAAGCGCTACGGAGCCGATCGCGTCTATACGGAGTTTGTCAATGCCGATGCTCTTGTTCGCGATATTGCATCCACTACACGCAAACTGACCATTCATGACGAAGAACGGCCGGTGGCTATACAGATCTATGGCCGCGAACCGGAAGCCATGGCTGAGGCAGCACGCATCGTAGAAACGGCTAAACCCGATTTCATCGATATAAATTTCGGTTGTCCGGTCAAGAAGGTGGCGGGCAAAGGAGCCGGAGCAGGATTGCTCAAAGATGTTCCTAAAATGCTGGCCATCACCAAAGCCGTCGTGGATGCGGTTCACACCCCTGTTACCGTCAAGACTCGTCTCGGGTGGGATGAGAAGAGTTTGTTTCTCGAAGATGGCACTCCGTTCATAGTCGATCTGGCGGAACGACTGCAAGACCTTGGCGTTCGCGAACTGGCTATACACGGTCGGACGCGTTCGCAGATGTACCGCGGAGACGCCGATTGGACACTCATCGGAGCGGTCAAGAACAACCCTCGCATGCATATCCCCGTTATTGGTAACGGAGACGTCACTACGCCAGAACGGGCCAAAGAGTGCTTCGAACGATATGGAGTGGATGCCGTCATGATTGGGCGCGCCACGTTCGGAAACCCTTGGCTGTTCGCGGAAATGAAAGAGTTTTTGCAACCTCAAAATTGTCCGATGAATTCAATCATTCCGCGTACTATGGCAGAAAAAGTTGCCGTTCTCAAAGAGCACGTCCTCGCTTCTATACAATGGTGTGGCAATGACGAACGAAAAGGCATCGTCCATTCGCGAAGACATTTTGCTGCATCTCCGGTCTTCAAGGGACTTACGGATTTCAAGCAGACACGCATCGCGTTGCTGAGAGCCGATACGACGGAAGAAGTCTTTTCTATTATGGATATGATAGTTGACAAGTGGTCGAACGAATATAGCAACAACAGACAAACAAATGATCAATATTAAGAAGTTTTTTGATAGTAATGCTCTTTGGCTCTCTATGCTGATAGGAGCCGTTGGAAATACTTGGTTTGCACCTCTCAAACCATTATTGCCATGGTTGATTTTCTTTATGCTCTTCTTCACGTTCTGTAAGGTCAATCCCTTGGATCTTCGTTTGCGTCGCTGGCATTGGGTCGTACTCTCTCTGCAACTCACACTCAGTATAGCGGTTTATTATATCCTCATGGCATCTACAGGAAACGCGATCTTGGCACAAGGTATGATGCTCTGTTTTATCATGCCTACCGCTACGGCCGCCCCAATCATTGCCGGCAAACTGGGCGGGTCCATCCAAAATCTGACTACTTTCACTCTGCTCAGCAATTTCGCTACGGCTATAGTCGTTCCCGCTCTCTTTCCTCTTATCTATCCGGCCGCGGAAATGACTTTCTGGTCGGCCTCTCTACTCATCCTCAGCCGCATAGGACCGCTGTTGCTGTTTCCTTTCTTTGCCGCCTGGCTGCTGCGAATAGCTTATAATGCCTATCAGCGCAAGAAAGGTTCCGATAAGACATTTGAGTTGTCCAAGAATCTTGCTCCCATGCCGTTCTATCTTTGGGTGGTCTCTATCATCGTCTTGTTTGCGACGGTGACAGAAACGGTTTTGGCTTCTTTTAGCGCACACTTAACCACTATCATCTGGCTTCTGATTGGTTCGTTCTGTGCCTGTCTCTTCCAGTTCGGTATAGGCAAACTGATTGGCTACAAGATGCCGGCGCCCAGCAAAGGCAAAGATTATCAGGACGTTCTGATCAATCCTGCTGCCGCCCCAAAGACGATGGAAGGAGTGAGTTGCATCACAGCCGGTCAGGCATTCGGACAAAAGAACACTTCACTTGGAGTCTGGATGGCCCATACCTATCTTGACCCGCTCTCATCGCTCGGGGCTGCGGCATATATCATTTGGCAGAATATCTTCAATTCCGTTCAGTTGTTCATCGCCGCTCACAAAAAACCGGAAGTAGAATAAAGAGTTAATCAGCCACTCTCGCGCCACTCTCGCGCCACTTACGAGACAGATACGGGACACATACGGGACGATAGCATCGACTAAACCGGTCGAACAATCTACCTAACGGAAACAATTATTAGTCTCTGTTGCAAAAAAATGACACTCAAATTTGCGGGAGTCATTTTTTTGTAGTACCTTTGCGGCAAATTATGAGTATATGATGCAAAAGAAAAGCTATAATCCTAATTTCAATCACGAGTATCGTGACGAGATCAAACGCGAGCGTAGCGCCAGAGAGAGTGCGCCGCGCGAGGCAAAACGTAGTTATGACACCAAGCGTCCGCCCGAGAAGGAGATGATTTTCGGAATCCGTGCGGTCATGGAGGCGATAGATGCAGGCAAAGCGCTTGACAAAGTGCTGTTGCGTCGTGATATGTCGTCAGCTATCGGCCGCGAACTCTTGCTTAAACTGGAGGGAACCAACACTCCGGTACAAAAAGTACCCATAGAGAAACTCAATCAGTTCACCGACAAGAATCACCAGGGTGCCATCGCTTTTCTCAGTCCGATAGAGTTTTATCCGCTGGAGTCGCTGGTTCAGTCGTTGTACGATGAGGGAAAAACACCGCTGTTGATGTTGTTGGACGGTGTGACCGATGTGCGCAATTTCGGAGCGATTGCTCGTACCTGTGTGTGCGCCGGTGTGCATGCTCTCATCATCGGTTCGCGTGGCAGCGTGGCTATCAATGGTGATGCTGTCAAGGCTTCTGCCGGTGCACTCCACACGTTGCCTATATGCAAAGTGGAGAATATACAGAATACCCTGACCTATCTTCGCGATAGCGGTCTCCGTATTGTAGCGGCCACCGAGCATACAGAGCGCAACTATACCGAAGTGGATATGACCGTACCGACATGTATAGTCATGGGCTCGGAGGAAAAAGGTATCTACGAGGAGAACCTCAAACTCTGTACAGACCAAGTGCGTCTGCCTATGACCGGAGTGATCGAGTCGCTCAATGTGTCTGTCGCTGCCGGCGTGTTCATCTATGAGGCTGTGCGCCAAAGAATGAAACAGTAACCCAAGTGCATGAACTATAGGTGCAAAAAATAAATACAAATGACTGTACTGTACGAGGATAATCATATTATAGCCGTCAATAAGACTTGCAACGAGATAGTGCAAGGTGACAAAACCGGCGATACGCCGTTGAGTGAGATGGTCAAAGCGTATATCAAGGAGAAGTATAACAAGCCCGGCGAGGTCTTTCTCGGCGTGACTCATCGTCTGGATCGTCCCACGAGTGGAGTAGTGCTCTTCGCGCGTACGAGCAAGGCTCTTACACGACTGAACGAGATGTTCCGGGAGAAATCCACCGACAGCAATCAGCAACAGTCTATTAAGAAGACCTATTGGGCGATAATCCAAGGCGCGCCCAAAGAACCGGAAGCCCGCCTTGAGAACTGGCTGACACGTAATGAGAAACTGAACAAGTCCTTCATCGCCAAACCCGGCACCAAAGAGGCCAAACTGGCTATACTGACTTACCGTACGCTTGCCCGTGGCGAACATTATACGTTGTTGGAGGTGAACCTGGAGACCGGACGTCACCACCAGATACGCTGCCAGTTGGCGGCTATCGGCTGCCCAATCAAGGGTGACCTGAAGTACGGAGCCAAACGCAGTAATCCCGACGGAGGAATCTGTCTGCACGCCAGACAGATAGAGTTCGTTCATCCGGTTAGCAAACAGGATATATGTATCACAGCCCCCGTGCCTGACGATTCGCTATGGCAGAAATTTAATGAAATGGTGAAAGCATGAAACTGATGGACAGATATATTTTCGGACGTAACATGAAACGTCTGTTGCATCTGCATTATGATATTCAAGTGACGGGCGAGGAGTTGTTGCGTGACGGCAAGATTCACTTGGTCATGCCCAATCACACGGCCTATATCGATCCGCTGATTTTGTTCTCCGAGGAGTGGTGGCTGCCTATCCGTCCGATGAGCGACGAACTTTTCATGCACCACTGGCTCTACGGGCGCGTGTTGCGAATGGCTGATGCTATCGAGGTGCCCGATCTGTACAAGAGTGCCATGACACGCGAAGAAGGTGTGGAAGCGGCAAGCCAACTGAGCCGTGCGGCTATAGACAGCCTCACCGAAGGCAAAGAGATCTGTTTCTACCCCTCAGGACATGTCAAGACGGTGGACCGCGAGGTGATCGGCAACCGACGTATGGCGTACGAGGTTTGCCGCGAATTGCCCGAGGGTGTGCGCGTTATCTTGTGCCGAATGCGCGGGTTGGAAACCAGCCGATGGAGCAAACTCAAACCCAAGAAATGGAAATGGCGTCGTACGGTCACCATCCACTTTGAGGACCACACCGATGATGTCCGCCGTTGGGCACAAGAGATGGACAAACGAACATTCAATCAGCAACTGGAAAACTGGTATAACCTGGGACTGGATTCCAAGTAGCCGATACGTATGCGTTCCCGGAGTGTTCCGAGAGTGTATCGAGTCAATCCCGTATCCTACCTATGTCAATAATATACTATGTATATTATCCCGTGATTTTGATAATTAACTATAATAACCCAAATATTTTAGTGTAATGAAAAGATTTTCTCTTTTAGCAGCAGTGTTTTGCTGCTTTGCAATCGAAATGTTAGCCGTTCCGGCACCAACTAATGTGCATTGGGAAAACGGCATTTTGAAATGGGAGTTGCCTGAATTGACTGGTGATAGTGTATATGCGGGAGTGACAGTGAATCTCTACACTGCCGCAGATAGTGCTCTAATATACAATAGCGCCGGGGATATTGACAATGAACATGATTTCTCGGGCGAACTATACCATGGTCGCACTTATTATGCTTCGGTTCAAACATTTGCTAATCCCGATTATGTCGGAAGTTCGGAAATCTTTAGTTCTGCTTATACCGTTCCGGGCGCAAAAGACACACTTGAGGTTCCCAATGTGACGTTGAGTATAGACGGTTACGTTCGTTGGGGAGATATCGGCTATATGTTAGTACGTGCCACTCTCCAGAAAAAGGATGGAAACGAATGGATAGATGTTGCTTCTCTGACTACTACCTTTGGATGGAGTAGATCTGAGTCCGTAGGAGTTATTACCGAGCCGGGGACATATCGCGCTATTGCAGATGGTCTGCAGGGCAACGATGTGGTGAGAAGAGGTATCTCCGAAGAAATAGAGGTTGAAGAGATGTTTGCCGTTTCTTTTGACGCTCAATCGCTTTATGACAATCCGGATACTACCTTTGTCCCTAAAAATGCAAAGATAATTATACCTGACGTCGCTGATCAGTATAAGAACCAAAGAGACGGACATGTCTTCTATTGGAGCACGGATAAAGAAGGAGACCATCCTTGGAATTTCGACGCCGACACTGTTACGCAGGACACCACGCTTTATGCGCAATGGAAAGAGTTGACAATCACTCCGTCTTGGGACGTGGACACTTGCAGATGGTCTGTAGGAGAGCAATATCGCAATGTTTTCCAATACGCAACTATTGATATCTACTCAGAGCAGAAAAAATTCATTTTTAATTCTTCCATGTCGGGCTGTGCCGATCATTTTTTCCAAGATCTGTATTTCCCCGGAAGAAACTACATTTTCTCTATCACACTGGACGATTATTATAACAACGTCATTGCGGATACCAGTGCTATGCATACAGTAGCCGGCCAAGCCGAAGTGTTGCCGCTTGAACTGACTGTGACTGACTCTATACGTGGAACGGTGGAATGGACTGCTCCGAAATACGGAATGTTCATGCGTGTCGGCGTCCTGTATCATTGGAATCCATCTGGTAATATTTGGGTATCGGTCGCAACGTTGCAAGATGTCGAAGGCTACCCGAAATGGGATAACTATATAACTTTCCGCTATTGGTTGGAGGACACGCAATACTATGGTATCACTTGCAAATTGTATCAAGGCGAATACTTGATCAGCGAAGGCCTGGTTTACTATGGTAATAATCCGTCGGCCGTTGAGAATGTACAAGGCAACGATGTACAATGCACGAAAGTGATTCGTGACGGTCAGTTGCTGATAGAGAAGAACGGCCGACTCTATAACGCCCAAGGTGTAGAAATCAAATGATAACAATGACTAACGAAGAGATAGAGGAGCGCGCGCAACGCGCTATGGAGTTGTTTCACGACGGATTCAACTGCTCGCAATCGGTTTTTGCCGCGTGTGCGGATATATATGGTATAGATCAGTCGCTTGCACTACGCATGTCCGCGTCCTTCGGCGGCGGCATAGGCCGTATGCGCATGGTGTGCGGAGCAGCCAGCGGTATGTTCATGCTCGCCGGATTGGCTAACGGTAGTGCCACGCCGCATGACAGCGAAGGCAAAATGGCTAACTATCGACTTGTGCAACAGTTGGCGGGCGAGTACAAAGCCAAGTACGGCAGTCTCATCTGTGCCGAGTTGTTAGGCCTGGCTCCAATAGGTACCACCCGTATGGAGTTGCCGGCTGAGGCTGTCAACCCCAAACCCGCAGAACGTACGCAGGAATACTACGAGAAACGCCCCTGTGCGGAGATGGTGGGCGAGGCCGTCCGTATTTATCTCAAGACCATCAATCAACAATAAACAATCCCCCAAACCATGATAGTCACCAGTCTGATTGATTTGATAGGGCACACCCCGATGTTGGAAGTGGCTCTGCCTGGCACCACAGCGCGCCTGTTGCTCAAACTCGAGCGTTTCAACCCGGGCGGAAGTATCAAGGACCGCACGGCCTTGGCGATGATAGAAGATGCCGAGCAGCGTGGTTTGCTCCGTGCCGGAGGTACGATCATCGAACCCACCAGCGGTAACACGGGCGTCGGACTCGCATGGATAGGCCGCCTCAAAGGCTATCGTGTTGTCCTCACCATGCCCGATTCTATGTCGGTTGAGCGCCGCAATCTGTTGGCTGCTTACGGTGCCGAACTGGTGCTTACGCCCGGAGCACAAGGCATGTCGGGTGCAATCGCCAAGGCGGAAGAGTTGCGTGACGCCATGCCCGGCAGCATCATCCTGGGTCAGTTCGTCAATCCCGCCAATCCTGCTGTCCATTATGCCACCACGGGCCGTGAGATTTGGGAAGACACCGAAGGTCAGGTGGACGTGTTCGTGGCCGGTGTCGGCACCGGCGGAACTATCAGCGGAGTGGGGCGTGCTCTCAAAGAGCAAAACCTGGCGGTTGAGATCATAGCCGTCGAGCCGGACTCGTCTGCTGTCCTCTCCGGAGATCAACCCGGTCCGCATAAGATTCAGGGTATCGGCGCAGGATTCGTGCCCGATACCTATCAGTCGGCCTATATAGACCGAGTGTGCCGAGTGACTAACGAGGATGCGCTGGCCGCGGCCAAACAACTGGCGACACAATACGGCCTGCTGGTCGGCATCTCGTCCGGCGCTGCTTTTCATGCGGCGGCGCAACTGGCCGCTCATCCCGATTATGCCGGACGCACTATCGTGGCTCTACTACCCGACACAGGCGAACGCTATCTCTCTGTATTCAATAGTTAAAGATATGAGCAATGAATAACATCGTTCCCTCCATAGGACAACTGAAGCAACTGGTGACTCACCTGCAATCCGTTATTTTCCCGGATTACTATCACCCGGTGGATGCGCCTCAGTCGCTCATGCTGCCGGATGAGTTTTGGGCACATCTCCCCGAGATCAGCCGCTTGCTGCAAACCGACGTGGACGCCGTGTTGCACAATGACCCGGCTGTGAGCGATCGTGGCGAAGTGATACTCAGTTATCCGCTGCCTTTTGCTATGATCCACCACCGCGCAGCGCATATTCTCTATCAACTGGGCGTGCCGCGCATACCGCGCATGTTAACCGAATTGGCGCACAGCCGCACAGGTATAGATATTCATCCCGCCGCGCAGATAGGCGACTATTTCTG
>JAILDU010000048.1 GCA_024689005.1 Paludibacteraceae bacterium | reverse complement strand
GTACTGCTTTTTTTTGATATATGCAAATAATTCACTAAAAAATTTTGAGCATTGGCATATTTTTTGTACCTTTGCGGCTGTAAATGAAGAAAAGCATTCTTATATTATTCTATTTGTGTATTGCGGCTTGCTTGTACGCGCAAGTGCAAGTGCGCGCTTATACAGAACAAGTACGTACATTGCGAGTCAGCAATCCGTTTCTCGTATTGCAGGATGGTCAGGTGGATGGCTCGGATGAAGACAACTCCATGGAAATCAGTTTCGACGAGATGAGTCACGATGTGCATCAGTATTCATATACAGTACATCAGATGTCTGCGGATTGGTCGCAAGAGAGCGGGTTGACCAGCAATGAGTACCTGAGCGGCTTTACAACGCAGGATATCACAGACTTTGAACACTCCATAAACACCAGCCGTGAATATACGCACTATCGTTTTTGGTTTCCTAACTCCGATATGATCCTAACCAAGAGCGGCAATTATCTGCTGACTATCTATGAGGACGGCAATCCCGACAAGAGAGTGGCGGAAGTGAAGTTGTGCGTGGTGGAGCCGCTGTCTGTCATACAAGCGCAAGTTCGTTCGAATACGGAGATAGAGTTTAACGGCCGCTATCAGCAAGTGGACCTGGATGTGACTACAACAGCATTGAATATCAACGATCCGAATGAAGTGAAAGTGTTGGTACGCCAGAACAACCGTACGGACAATCAGGTTTGGGTTAATCGTCCCACTTATGTGGAAAACGGACGCCTGCGTTATATCAACAACAGAGACCTGATCTTCGAAGGTGGAAACGAGTATCACCACTGGGATGCTTTCTCGGTCTATTATGCCGGAACGGGAATAGACAGAATGTTCTACGAGGCAGGTGATTATCATGCCTTGTTGTTCCCAAACGAAGTGCAAACCGGTACTTATATTCACCAGTACGACTCCGACGGACGTTTTGTGGTCAATGCCGAGCGCACGAGCGATCCGGATACTGAGGCAGAATATGTGTGGGTACATTTCACGCTGCCGGTAGAACGGCCGTGGTTGGATGGTGCCATCTATATAGGAGGCGAAGTGTTTGGCAATGAGAAAAGTTTGCGCAATAGGATGCAGTATGACAATGAGACGCATTGCTATTGGTTAACGGCGCTTGTCAAGCAGGGCGGATACAATTATCAGTTCTGGTTCTCGGGCAAAGGAACGCAAAACAAGACCACCACGCAACGTGTGGACGGCAGTTTCTGGCAGACAGAAAATGAATATGCCGTTTATGTCTATTGGCGTCCGTTTGGTGCGAGATATGATCGTTTAGTTGGTCTGCAAGTGACGAAATCCGGCAGATAAATGATAGATGTACAACGTGTCAGTGGCTCGGCAACGTGTCAGGATGCAATGGGAAACAATAGCAGGCAACCTCGTGGCTGCCTGCTATTATTATTGTGTGTAAAGGGGATTACTTAGCCAGACGTTGTCTGATGGCTTCGGACTGAGCCTCGTAGCCGGGTTTGTTGAGCAGAGCAAACATATTGCGTTTGTAGTCCTCTACGCCCGGTTGGTTGAACGGGTTGACTCCCAGCAGATAGCCGGAGATACCACAGCCGCGCTCAAAGAAATAGATGAACTGTCCGATGTTATACTCGTCTATCTTCTCCAATTGAATCAGTATATTGGGCACTCCGCCGTCCACGTGTGCGAGTCGCGTGCCGAGTTCCGCCATCTTGTTGACTTCGTCCACGCGCTTGCCTGCCAGGAAATTGAGTCCGTCGAGGTTCTCTTGGTCAGAAGGAACCAGAACGGTCTTGTTGGCTTTCTCAACGGAGATAACCGTTTCGAAGATAGTGCGCTCGCCGTCTTGAATCCACTGGCCCATTGAGTGCAAATCGGTAGTGAAGTCCACGCTGGCCGGGAAGATAGCTTTGTGCTCTTTGCCTTCGCTCTCGCCATAGAGTTGTTTCCACCACTCGCTGAAATAGTGCAGTTTGGGGTTGTAGTTGACGAGGATCTCAATCTTCTTACCTGATTGGTAGAGCGCATTGCGGATGGCCGCATATTGGCAAGCCGGGTTCTGCGCAAAGGGGATCTTGACGTCGGTTTGTTTCTCCATGTCTTGTGCTCCGCGGATGAGCGCCCGTATGTCACCTCCGGCGACAGCTATCGGCAGCAAGCCAACCGGTGTGAGAACGGAGAAACGTCCGCCGACATTGTCGGGAATGACGAAAGTTTTGTATCCCTCCTTGTCGGCAAGGCTACGGAGTGCACCTTTGGCACGGTCGGTGATGGCCACAATACGCTTGCGTGCTTCCTCTTTGCCCACTTGCTTCTCCAGCATGGTCTTGAGCAGACGGAAGGCGAGAGCCGTTTCGGTAGTAGTACCGGACTTGGAGATATTGATGATGCCGAACTGCTTGTCAGCGATAAACTCCATGAGTTCAGCCAGGTAGTCTTCTCCGATATTGTTGCCGGCATAGACTACGTACGGGTTCTTGCGGTTGTGTGCCACGAAGGCATCAAAAGCGGATGAAAGCGCTTCGTTGACAGCACGTGCGCCGAGGTATGAGCCACCGATACCGGCCACGATGACCACTTGGCAACGCTTGCGCAA
>JAILDU010000047.1 GCA_024689005.1 Paludibacteraceae bacterium | reverse complement strand
GACAATATTTCAAGCACCCAAACCCTGCCATGCAATTCCTTTTTTACGGACTTTGTACCTTCTTCTTTATGATGATAATGGAGGTCTACCCCATCACCTATATAGCATTGTTACTGATTATTTTATACAATACTGAAAAGTTAGCACCTGATTACCAAACCGAAATTAATAAAAAATAATATGAATATAGCAGTAATCCTGGCCGGAGGAAGCGGCACCAGAATGGGAAATGACATGCCTAAGCAATTTATGAAAGTTGCCGGTAAGCAAGTCATCGAACACACTATTGATGTGTTTGAGCATTGCGATCAGATAGATGAGATATGTATCGTTAGCAAGGCAGACTACGTAGCTAACGTTGAAGAACTCGTTGTCAAGAATCAGTATAAAAAAGTCAAGAAGATTCTAACTGGTGGTAAGGAACGTTACGACAGCAGTTTGGCTGCTATCAATGCCTATACCGACGACAATGCCAACCTTCTCTTTCACGATGCTGTACGCCCGTTGCTCAGCGAACGGATTGTAAACGATTGCATTGCTGCTTTGGAGAAATACAACGCAGTGGACGTTGCCGTCAAGACTACAGACACCATCATCTCTGTGGATGCGAACGAGTGTATCGATTTCATTCCTAATCGTGCGCAACTACGCAATGGACAGACACCACAATGCTTTAAACGAGGTACAATCAAGCGTGCGTATGACCTGGCATTAAAAGACCCGAATTTTGTTACTACGGATGATTGCGGAACTGTCAGACGCTATTTGCCGGAAGAACCGGTTTTCGTTGTTGAGGGAGAAAATGCAAACATGAAGCTGACCTATCTGGAAGACCTGTTCTTATTGGATAAACTCTTCCAATTACGCACACAAAGCGGTGAGCAGAAACACTTGTCTCCGGCAACATTGCAGGGAATGAAAGAAAAAGTCATCGTTGTATTTGGCGGCAGTTATGGCATAGGAGGAGAAATAATGAAAATAACGCAAGAACATAACGCACGCGCTTACTCTTTCTCTCGCTCACAAAACGGATGTGATGTATCCAATGCAGAATCCGTACGCGATGCTCTCAAACAAGTTGCGCAGAAAGAAGGGCACATTGATGTGGTCGTTGACACTGCGGGAATATTGGTTAAAGAGGCCCTCACTTCCATGTCAGAAGAGTCAATCATGGCTTCGCTCAATGTCAATCTGTTGGGTGTAATCAATGTAGCGCGCGAGGCCTTCCCTTATCTAAGAGAGAGCAAGGGATCACTACTTTTCTACACCAGCAGCAGTTATACACGCGGACGAATGATGTACAGCCTCTACTCTGCTACCAAAGCTGCTATTGTCAATTTCGTACAAGCTATTGCCGAAGAATGGCACGATTTCGGAATTCACGTCAACTGTATCAACCCAGAACGAACCAAAACCCCTATGCGTATTCACAATTTCGGCAACGAACCGGAAGGAACACTTCTACCTGCTGAAGACGCAGCCATTGCTTCATTGAATACAGTCTTCTCCAAGGCTACAGGCGAAGTTATTGATGTCAGAAAGAAAAAGTAATATCATGGCTAAGAATTATTGCATCATTATCCCGCATCATAACACACCGGACTTATTAGCACGGTGTGTCTCCAGTATTCCTGAACGAGAAGACATAGATGTACTGGTAATAGATGACAATAGCGAAGCCAAATATGCGCAGCAGATAACTGATATCTGCAAGCAGCGTTCCAATATCACGTTCATTCCAACTAAAGAAGGTTTAGGGGCCGGATTTGCACGAAACGTGGGATTGAAAAAAGCTCATAGTAAATGGATCCTTTTCGCCGATGCCGATGACTATTTTCTGCCCGATGCTTGGCAGTACTTAGATAGGCACTTGAACGATATTGCTGATATCATATTTTTCCATTCAACTTGCCGCTTCTCTGACACCAATGAACCGGGTAATAGACATATTCAACTGGTAAGTAAAATTGATGCATTCATCAATAATCCAAACGAAAAAAATGAAGGCATATTACGTTTCCGTTATGATGAGCCATGGGGCAAAATGATACGTACCGATATGATCCTCAATAATCGGCTGTCGTTTGAACAGACTCGATGGGCTAACGACCTGCATTTCAGCTCATTGATTGGAGCGCATGCCAAAACTATCGCTGCAGACAAACATGAGATCTACTGTGTTACTATTGCAAAAGGAAGTCTCGTCCACCAGCATTCCTTAGAAAGCCGAAGATGCCGATACGAAGTCATACTCCGCAACAATGCATATCTTAGGCAAATTGGCAAACAACAATTCCAAAACTCGCTGATGTACTCGCTCAAATGGGCAGCAAAATTGGGAGGACTAAAAGCTGTTTGGGAGTTTATTCAAATAGGAAGAAAATACAATGCAAACTTCTTCTTTGGAGCCGGCAGTTGGATACGAAATTTCTTCATTTCGCGTAATGATTATAAGAATAAAGACAAATATATTATCAAACAATAACGAGTCATGAAATCTGATTCAGAACTACTTAACGAATTGGCCAAACGCACTGATTATCTGCATGAACTGACCGAACAGGAAACCAAAGCCTTAAAAAAGGCGTTGCTGAACATGTACCTGGATATTGCACGTATATGCGAGCAAAACCAACTGACTGTTATGCTTTGTGGAGGCAGTTGCTTAGGCGCAATTCGCCACAAGGGTTTCATTCCTTGGGATGACGATTTGGACCTGCTCATGCCGCGTCATGACTACGAGGAACTGATACGCCTGCTGGCTGAAGGAGCACTGGGGGATAACTACGAATTTGACACACCTAATCCTGACAAAGATGCAAAAAATGTATTCTTAAAAATATACAAAAAGGGTACACGCAACGTGGACATTTATAGTGCTAACACACCTTTCCCTAAAGGTATAGGAATAGATGTCTTCGCGTTGGACGCAGCTCCAAAAACAAGACTCGGACAACACATCAAAGGATTGATTGCCAACGGATTGCAATTCATATCAATAGTCGTATTATTTGCTCAATATCCGAGTGAACACCTCCGAGAATTTATGTCTATGGACAAGGGCATGAAACGTCGCTATCAAATTAAATGCCTCTTGGGCAAAATATTTGGCATTATTCCTCATCGCAAATGGGTTTGGTGGTTCGATCAATTCGTTGCTTCCGAACGCAAGAACCGCCCATTGGGCATACCAACTGGACGCAAATACTACGCTGGTGAAATCTTCCCACGTGGAACGTATTTACCTCCGCGAATAGCAGAATTTGAAGGCATAAAAGTCTATATTCCTAATGACTATGACCCATATTTGCGAAACTTGTATAAAAACTATATGCAATTACCTCCTGTGGAGAAACGTGAACGACATTTTTGTATTGAACTTCAAATACCATAAACGACATGAAAAAAACGCTTTTTTGTCTCATCTTTGGACTTATAACAGTCCGTGTTTTTGCGCAAGACACCTTGCGTATAATGACGATAAATATCCATACCGGCTCTGATACCTCACTGGTAGCTATCGCCGAGTTTATTAATCAATACCACCCCGACTTGGTTGCACTGCAGGAAGTTGATATGTGGCCTAACAGACCGGGAGCTCCGGAGCAAAGACAAAAGAACATTAGTGCAGAACTGAGCCTTCATACCAACATGATCGGGTATTTTGGTAAGGCTTGGAACATTTCCGGAAAATGGATGTATGGTAATGGTATTTTATCCAAGTATTCAGTTAACAAATTGGAAACCTTTTTATTACCATACAACGACAAACCGGGTTCCGAGCCTCGTGCTCTATCTGTTGCATCAATTACTATAAACGACAAAGATATATGCTTTGCATCAACACATCTATGTTACAAATATCCTGAGAATCGAATTGCTCAGTTGAAAAAGATTAATAGCATAATGATGCATCAGAAAGAGAAGATCAAAATACTATGCGGAGACTTCAACTCCGATTCTTCTGAAAATCTGGTATTCACGACAATGAAAAAATGGTGTGATGTTTTGCCTGAGAACAAAACATTTCCATCCAATGGAAAGGCTTATGCCAAATACGATTATATTATGGTGCCCAAACGCGATATGGTTGTCGTGACAAATACCTTCTTTGTTTGCGACGAAAAGATTACTGACCATTGCGCGTGCATTGCTGATATTGTAATACCATAATATATATAATATAGAAAAATGACTAACGCGAACAAATATACTGTCACAATTATTATCCCAACTCTCAACGAAGAACTATTTATTGAGAAGTGCATTCTTTCCGTGCTCAGCCAAAGTTTCGACACCGAACGGATGGACGTTATTATTGCAGATGGCGGTAGCACAGACAAAACTGTCGAGATTGTACAAAACATTGCTAAAGAGCACACCAACGTCAGACTTATCAATAATCCCAAGCGCTTTCAATCTGCCGCTTTCAATCTGGGAGTTTCCGTTTCGGATTCGCCATTTGTCATCCGAATGGATGCACATGCCACCTATGACTCACATTACGTAGAACGCTGCGTGAACCTGTTGGAGAATCATCCGGAATATGGCAACGTGGGAGGTATCTGCGAAATATTGCCACAAAACAATTCACTCATCGCACGGGCCAATGCCTTGCTCAATCACCTCAAATTCGGCATTGGAGGAGCGGACTTCCGCATTGGAACAAAAGCGCAAGAAACTGATTCCGTGCCTTTTGGAGCATTCAGAAGAATAGTGATTGACCGAGTTGGAGGCATGAGAGAAGACCTAAGGCGTGGCGAAGACAACGAGTATAACTCACGCATTCGAAAAGCCGGATACACTGTCTGGTTTGACCCTTCTATACGCTCTGCATACTACGCACGACCATCGCTTTCAAGCAGTTGCAAGCAGATGTACGCCAATGGCATTTCTATCGGTCAATTGTTCTACGTTGATAGAAAAGCCATTGGCCTTCGCCACCTTGTTCCTCTGGCTTTTGTCTTGGCAATTATTGGATGTGCACTACTCGCATGTTTCACCATCTACGGACTATATTTGTTGTGTGCGCTCCTACTCACTTATGCATTGGCAGCGCTCTTTGCAGATATTGATGCTTGCAGAAAAAACGGCTGGGAGTTTATATTTATCTTACCTATCTTATTCTTTTGCGTACATGTCAGCTATGGGATAGGCACTATTTTCGGACTATTTAGCCGACCTCGCCGAACTCTTACCATAGGATAACCATAAGATAACCATAGGATAACCATAGGATACTTTTGATAAAAGCAGAAAAAACAAGGGGAATCAGCGCTCTTACTATATATACGTAGTATATATACTTTCTTAGTGCGGATGTTTCGAAATATGATTCGCTATTCTATCATAGTACATCATTATGAGCGCACTACCCAATAATGATAACAGGTAAAAAACAGAATAAATTATAAATATATTTGCGTATATTATTTTTTTATTGTAATTTTGCACGATTTTTGAACCCTATATATATACTTATATGAAATTATTTAATATACCTTTTTCTCCTCCGGACATGACGGAAGAGGAAGTGGCAGAGGTACGCGAAGCCGTTTTGTCCGGTTGGATAACCACCGGACCTCGCACCAAAGAACTCGAACGACTGATTGCTGAATATGTCGGTGCACCAAAAGCCGTGTGCTTAAACTCACAAACCGCTTGTGCCGAAATGGCATTGCGTTTGCTTGGTATTGGAGAAGGCGACGAGGTAATCGTGCCCGCATACACTTACACAGCCTCAGCCTCTGTCGTATATCATGTGGGAGCAAAAATAGTATTCGTAGATGTGCAGAAAGATAATTTGGAGATGGACTACGAAGCTGTTGAGACTGCTATCAACGAACGCACTAAAGCAATTATCCCTGTTGACCTTGCCGGTATTCCGTGCGACTACAAACGCATATACGATATCGTAGGACGCAAACGCAATCTGTTCCGTCCGGCCAATGATATTCAACGTGCCATCGGACGTATTGCTATTTGTGCTGATGCCGCTCACGCTTTCGGCGCACAATGGCAAAGAAAAATGATCGGTTCGGTTGCTGACTTCACTTCCTTTAGTTTCCATGCCGTCAAAAATTTTACGACAGCAGAAGGCGGTGCTCTGACATGGCGTTCCATCTCGGGTATTGACAATGAGCAATTGTACCATCAGGTACAACTTTTCTCGCTGCACGGACAATCTAAAGACGCGTTAGCCAAAACAAAATTGGGCGCTTGGGAATATGACATCGTCGGACCATGGTACAAGTGCAATATGACAGATATTGCTGCTGCTTTGGGCCTGGTTCAGATGAAGCGCTACCCTGCTCTATTGGCTCGCCGACGCGAGATTATTGAGCGCTATGACAATGCCTTCAAACCGCTTGGGATAAAGGTTCTGAACCACTATTCGGATGATCATCTCTCGTCCGGACACTTGTACATTACACGCGTTCCCGGCGCATCATTGGAACAAAGACAAGACATCATTGTAAAAATGGCAGAACGGGGAATTGCTACCAATGTACACTACAAACCATTGCCAATGATGACTGCTTACAAGCAATTAGGGTTTGATATTGCCAATTTCCCGAATGCTTATGCACAATTCGCCAACGAGATAACACTTCCGTTACACACGCGCCTAACGGACGAAGAAGTGCAATATATCATTGACCAATATACGGATATCGTTCGTCACAGATGAAAATCATAATTCGCGCCACGGACATCTTGGTTTCGATTATAGGATTGCTGGTCCTAAGTCCGTTGTTTATTGTTGTCGCTATTTGGATTGTTTTGGACAATCCCGGGCCTGTTTTCTATCGTCAACAACGCGTTGGACGTAACGGCAAAGATTTCGGCCTGCTGAAGTTTCGTTCTATGCGTGTCGGATCTGACAAAGCAGGTTTGATTACAGTCGGAGAACGCGACAATCGCATCACACGCGCCGGCTACTATATCCGCAAGTACAAATTGGACGAACTACCGCAGTTGATCAATGTATTGGCCGGCGATATGTCGTTGGTTGGTCCGAGACCGGAGGTACGCAAATATGTTGATTTGTATACTCCCGAGCAACGTAAAGTTTTGTCCGTCCGCCCGGGAATAACGGATTATGCCTCTATCGAGTATATCGACGAGAATAGATTATTGGCACAATCTTCTGACCCCGACAAGACGTATATAGAAGAAATTATGCCCGCAAAAATTGCTCTTAATATGCGATATATAGAGCATCAGACTATTGGTGAGTACTTTAAAATTGTCTTTCTTACTATATCCAAAATTGTGAGATAATTTCACTTTTACTTGCATATATCAAAAAAAAGCAGTACTTTTGTCGTCGTTTTGCAACGAAGGATGCAAAAAAATGAAGCAGGTACGCGCGCGGTGTTAGCACATCGGTAGTGCATCGGCTTCCCAAGCCGAGGAGGCGGGTTCGATTCCCGTACACCGCTCTTCAAAGTAGGTCGGTCTGCCGCGACGGAGCGGAAGAAAGCAGCATGTCAGCAATGGCAATGATTCTTAATCCCATCCGTTGAGGAAAGTCCGGGCAGCACAGAGCACCACAGCGGTTAACGGCCGTCAGGCAGTAATGTTTGGTCACTGCTACAGAGACGAGAAATGTGAAACGAGCATACTGTGGGCTGCAATTCCATGTATACCAACGTCCGAACGTTGCTCGCGTGAGTTGGAGGGTAGGAAGCGATGAGGGGCATGGCAACATGTACAAAGAAGCGCTGCGCAAAGGTACGAAGTACAATGTGCAGAGTATCGGAGTTGGACCCCAAGATTAATGGCAGACACCGCGCAAGCGGCACAGAACCCGGCTTATAGACCTGCTTTGCCCCACACGGGACTCCAGAAGAAAACAGTTTGGAGAACTTACCATACCATGCATGGCCATGAATTTTTCTAAAATAGTAAATTTTGTGCGCTACGACATGTGGCGTCGCACTACAACCGAGTTCGACAGTTTTCTGCAAAAACTCGTATATAGCACCATCCGCACTATCGTTCTTGTAGCACGCGGTTTCACCAGCAAGAATCTGAATGACAAAGCCAAGAGTCTGACTTATTCTCTTATTTTTGCCATTATACCTATTCTGGCAATGGTTGTGGCTGTTGCTAAGGGATTTGGCGTAGCAGATGTAATTGAGCAGCAACTGAATCAATCGTTCTTAGGCGAGACCAACTTGGTTCCGACTATCATGGCCATGGTACAACGTTATTTGGACACCGCACAGGGTGGTCTATTCATCGGTATCGGTCTTATTATCCTGCTATGGGCTGTTTACTCCTTCTTCCAGTCGGTAGAAACGGCCTTCAACAAGATATGGAATGTCCACCGTTCGCGATCTATTCTACGCCAAGCTACAACTTATATCGCCATCGTTGTACTCATTCCCGTTCTGATAGTTTGTTCAGCGGGTATCAATATTTCTGTACACACAGCGCTCGAAGGAGCCAATATACACTGGTTGCTCACTTTCTTCCAAACCAGCGGAGCCAGATTATTGCAGTTTATCATGTGTTGGTTACTCTTCACGCTAATGTACATTGCCATCCCTAATACCAAAGTACGATTTGTAAGTGCTTTGATTCCGGGTGTCATAATGGGAACGATTTTCCAATTGCTGCAGATTTTCTCCGTCTATTTGATTGCTACATTGAGCCGCACAAGTATCGTCTATGGTGCCTTTGCGACTATTCCTATATTGATGACATGGCTGCAATATACCAGTTTGTTGATTCTCATAGGAGCCGAGATGTCTTACGCGATACAGAACAACGAAGAGTTTGAATATGAGCATGATCTGAATCTCATGTCCCGCCGATACAAGGATTTTATCACCGTATATTTGCTATCCAATATCATTAAACGATTCGAAGCCGGAGAAGTGCCCTATACGGCACACGAACTGGCAGTACAAGACAATCTGCCTATTCGTTTGGTCAATCAGTTGTTGTCGCGGCTGGTAGAAACGGGCATCCTGACCGAAATACAGCAAGAAGATGACAAGGACAATACATATCAGCCGGCACTCGACACCCACAAGATAAGTTTCGGCATGGTTATCAGCCGGATAGAGAAGCAGGGTACAGAACATTTTCTACAAGCGCCATCTCCGCAAATGACTGCTTTCTGGGACAAATACCAAAAGACCATCAAAGATCATCGCCAACTGGACGACATCATTATTGACACTTTATAATTCGCAAGAATCAACAACTCATAGAACTCATTTAATCAACACGAATTTAATACTAACATGAAGAAACACTTTCTTTTGCTAACCATATTGTGCGCACAATATATCTGCGCAGTTCCTCTGATCAAGCAAGTCGAGCCACTCTGCTGGTGGACCGAAATGCAAACACCATTGACGCTCATGTTTCACGGCGAAGACTTGCAGGACTGCCAAGTCAGCGTACAACAGATAGTGAACGGCAAGCCCAAACGCGGCGAATGTATGGGACTCGTACCGCGCAGCCAGCACAACGCAGAGAGTCCGAATTATCTGTTTGTTGATTTCGCAGTCTTTCAGCCGGGAATCTACCGTATCACGCTCAGCAAAGGCAAGAAGAAAACCTATCGGGACTACTATATAAGTGAGCGTCGCAAAGGTAGCCGTGAGCGAAACAGTTTCTCCAGCGCAGATGTAGTCTATTTGATTATGTCCGATCGGTTTGTGGACGGCGACCCATCCAACAACAGCACACCGGACACTCGTGAGAAAGCGGACAAGAGTAACGTAAACGGCAGATGGGGAGGAGATATACAAGGCATCATTCAATCACTCGACCACATCAGCAAATTAGGTTGTACAGCCATTTGGCCAACGCCGATGTTGTGCGATGACGAAGAAGCATGGAGTTATCACGGCTACGCTTGCTCGGACTATTATCATATAGATCCGCGTTTCGGAAGCAACGCATTGTACGCAGAGATGGTACAACAAGCACACAACAAAGGGCTCAAGGTTCTGATGGATATGGTGCCCAACCATTGCGGTGCATCACACTGGTGGATGGCAGACTTACCATACAAGGACTGGGTCAATCAGTTCGATTCATTCACCAACACAAACAATTGTTTTACTGCCAACTACGACATCAATGCCTCGCAGTACGACCGTCAATTGAGTAATCGTGGGTGGTTTGACCATCCTATGCCGGACATGAATCTGGAGAATCCGGACCTGCTGAAGTATTTTCAACTTTGGGCTATTTGGTGGATTGAATATGCCAATCTGGACGGACTACGCGTAGATACGTACCCTTATATTGAGAAGATTCCGGGCAGCCTGTGGCTGACAGCCATTCGCAATGAATACCCAAATATCAATATTGTCGGAGAGTGCTGGACACGTCCGGCTCCGGCGGTTTCCTATTGGCAGTCCGGTGTCAAGAATTTCGATGGTTTTGACAGCCACTTGCCTTCGGTTATGGATTTCCCGTTGGAAGAAGCCATTCGGCAAGCCTTAGAGAACGATGGTAATTATTGGGGCGGCGGATTGACCAAAGTATATGACGCGCTTACTATGGACTATCTCTACGCTAATGTTTATCGTCTATTCACTTTTCTTGGCAATCACGACATGGCGCGTATAGCTGATGTAGTCAAGGACCATGACCCGCGTCGCGTCAAGATAGCTTATGTTCTATTGGCCACTATGCGCGGCATTCCGCAAGTGTTATACGGCGACGAATATGCTCTGCGGTCGGCTTGTGAAGATCCGAGCAATCATTCGTATCTGCGGATGCCGCTACCGCGTGGAGAGGAGGTGACAGCGGAAATGCAGGATATGTTTGCCTTCCAGAGTATTTTGTTTCGTTGGCGTAAGAACGAGCCGGTACTCCATACGGGACGAACCATGCATTTTCTCGGTCGCGACAACACATATGCATTCTTCCGCTATAACGATCAAGAGGCGGTCTTTGTCTTTGCTAACGCGTCCGAACAACCACGCAAGGTTCCTTTGGATCACTACAGCGAAATACTCGGGCGCTATCAATCACGAGGTTACAACCCGCTTACGGGCGAGACAGTCAACCTGTCGCAACCAACGGAAGTGCAACCGCTTAGTACGCTTGTCGTCAAACTAAACAAATAAAAGACAGGTTGCTAATAACAAGAAGAGAGGGAAAACTACAAAGAGAGACGCTCAATTGATGTGAGCGCCTCTCTTGCGTATGAATAGCACTTGTGTGCTTGGAAGTAACGAAAGTATTACTTTGCCACTATTTCGCCAAGTGTATTATAGATGATGCTGTTGCGACGGATGAGGAGTTGTCCATTGTGGAAGTGTAGCCTTCCCCATTAATCGGACAGTTGCATAATTGAAAAAAAGTAGTAATTTTGCAGCGCGAAAGGAGAAGCGCAATGAAAAAGAGCAAACACAGTGAGAGCGAGATGGTGAAAGCTGTCAAGCAATTTGAGAGCGGCATGAGAGCCGATGTAGTGAATCGTGAGCCGGATTATGGCAGATTCAGTACTTGATCAAGTTCGATTTGAGTTCGATAAGACCTCGATAAAACCTCGACAAGACCTCGAGTATTGTCTAGGATTGTCTCGGTAACGTCTCGGTTATGTCTCGGTAACGTCTCGGTTTTGTCTCGGTTTTGTCTCGGTTTTGTGTCGGTTTTGTGTCGGACGGTTGGTACAACAACAAAAGAAGCGATACTTGGAACACACAACCAAGCACCGCTAATCACGTTGCAATCTTATATAAAATCTCTTACATTCCCTCCATTTGCACAATGAGGGGGATAATATCAGACATTATATTTTGCATTTAGTATTGTTTTGCAAATACTCGGCAAAGGTAAGCATAATAATTGACACGTGCAAGCAGATAGTGATAGATGATATGTTTTTTACGAAAAGATGACACTTATTTCTTGGTTTTTTACGAAAAAGACAAAATAATTTGCATATGTCAATTTTTTATTGTAATTTTGCAGGCTCTATTGAGCATGTAAATCTAAACGAATATTGATAGATATATGAATAAGGTAAGAGTTATTTTCTTTTTGGCAGTAAGCGCTATATGTGCGACGAGCTGCGTTACTCAGAAACAAATGACTTATCTGCGTGAGGTGACGAGCGCCTCAGCAGACTCAATCAACAATCGTTTTCATTCCATATCAGAGATTGTCATCAAGCCGGGTGACGAGTTGACGGTGTTTGTGTCCGCATTGGATCGCGAGGCAGTGGCACCGTACAATCTGCCGACCGTATCGTACAATGCTCTGAACAACTCGTCCGTGCAGACGACTCCGATGCTGCAGACGCATCGTGTGGATGAGGAAGGCAACATAGAGATGCCGGTATTGGGCAAGATACACGTAGAAGGACTGAAGCGCGGTGAGGCGGCTCAGGCCATAAAGGCTGCGTTGGAGAAACAAGTGGTCAATCCGATGGTACAAGTGAATATGATAGGCGCAAAGGTAACGGTGATGGGCGAGGTTCAACACCCGGGTCAAGTGTCAATCACCAACGGCCGTTTGACGATATTGGACGCGTTGTCGGTAGCCGGCGACCTGACTCCATATGGTCGTCGCGACAATGTGCTGGTCACACGTGAGCAGGACGGCAAGTTGGAGTTTGCGCGTATCAACCTGACGAGCGAAGATATCTTTGCGTCTCCGTACTATTATCTGCAGCAAAACGATGTGATCTACGTATCTCCGAACAAGGTTCGCGCCATCAGCAGTACGAACGCCGGATTGTGGATAAGCATGATAAGCACCGTAGCGAGCGCAGCTACGGTGATAGTGACAGTAGTGAACTCTTCGCAGAACAAGAGCAACAGGACCTCAAATCAGAGTTCTAATCAAGGTCAAAATGGCTCAGGAAACTAAAACAGACAACATAGACAGATGGAACAGAACAACATACAAGAAATAGATATTCGTAAGGTAGTACGCCAAGTATTGGAGCACTGGTGGTGGTTTGCTATCGGCGTGGCATTCTTTGTGATGCTGGGCATAGCGTATTATGTACGCAAGTCGCCGCAATGGACGACTGATGCGACGATTATGCTTCGTCAGAAAGACGGCATGGACCAGCTGGATGCGATGAGCATGCTGGGTCTAAGCGGCAATCAGGCAGCAGACGACGAGGTGGTAGTGCTCAACTCGCGCGGACTGATGCACCAAGCCATTGATGCACTCAATCTGTGGGACGCGGTGTCTGTGCGCGACGGTCTGCGCTGGAAAGGCGAGTTTCGCAATCCGGCATTGTCGCTGGAGTGTCTCAATCTGACAGAAGATGCACAAACCAGCACGTTCATTGTGACAGTCAAACGGACGAAGTCGGGTTACAAAGTGAAGACGAAGATGGGTCTTCTGCATCGTTCGACCATTCGCGTAGAGACGCTGAGCGAGCCGATAGAGACCGCAGTGGGAACTATTCGTGTGCAGGCCAATCGTTCGCTGAGCACGGACAGCACATATCGTCTGGTTCACTCACGCAAAGAATCGGTGGTAGCCGGCTATATGAAAATGCTGAGCGTATCGCTGCACAAGAAGGATTCGAAAATCATCAAACTGTCTATGCGTTCGCCGATGCCGGAACGCGACAAAGCGCTGATAGGACAGATAATAGAGCAATATAACCTGAACGCAATCGTGGACAAGAACATGATTGCGACCAATACAGCCAGTTTCATAGACGACCGTTTGGCCATCATCTCCAAGGAGTTGAGCGAGGCAGAAGATGCTGTAACCGACTATAAGACAGCCAACCGGATAGCCGATCTGGGAACGCAAGCACAACTATTTCTGGAAGCAAGCAGCAAAGAAGAGCGTGCTTTAGTAGAGATAGAGACACAACTGACGCTGGTGGATTACGTGGACGGATTTCTGCGTGACGAGACCAAGCGCAATAGTCTGATTCCTGCCAATATAGGTATCTCGGACGCCTCCATCATAGGAAGCATATCCGAATACAACGCTATTCTTCTGCAGAGAATGCGCATCCAACGCACGGCAACCAACGACAACCCCGTTATTGACCAGATGGATCAGCAATTGTCTTCCATTCGTCAGAACATCATCGCCACGATTGCTTCGGTACGCGAGAGCATGCTGATACGTCAACGCAGTATTCGTACACAAGACAACAAATACAACAAGCAAATCAAAGAGGCTCCGGAGAAGCAACAAGAGTACGCTCGTGCTATACGCGCCCAGCAAATCCGCGAGCGCCTGTATCTGTACCTCTATCAGAAACGTGAGGAGAACGCGTTGCTGCTGGCATCAACCGCCACTCCGGCCAAGATAGTAGATGTGCCTCAACGCGACGTCCGCAGCAAGACGCCTAAGTTGTTCAAATTGCTGTTCATCTGCTTTGTGCTGGGTCTGCTATTCCCCGCCGGACTGCTGTATATCTACTTGTTATTCAACGACAAAGTGGACGATGCCAAAGACTACGAACGTCGCATCAAAGCGCCATTGTTGGGACAAATCATAACCAACTCGCGCAATGCGCATATCGCCATACATGAGGGTGAATCAACCGTTTCAGCAGAACTATTCCGTCTGATACGAACCAACTTGCGCTACGTACTGCCGCAGGATGTAAAAACACCGGTGATACTCGTCACATCGTGTATCAACGGCGAAGGAAAATCGTATATCTCCAGCAACACAGCACTCTCGCTGGCCATATTGGGCAAGAAAGTTGCGCTGGTTGGCCTGGACATCCGCAAGCCGATGTTGGCAGACTATTTTGGGCTAAAGAATAGAGGTCAATTGACTTATTATCTGACAGATAGCGATGTACAGATAGAAGATATCATCGTACCATCCGGCGAGCATAAGAATCTGGATATTATTCCATGCGGAATGATTCCGCCTAATCCATCTGAGTTGCTGCAGACGCAACGTCTGGATGATCTCTTCGCGGAATTGCGCAAGCGCTATGACTACGTGATAGTAGATACGGCTCCAGTAGCTCTGGTGAGCGACACGTATCTGCTGGATCGCATATCCGATATGACCATCTTTGTGAGCCGATACAAATATACTCCGTCGGAGATGATAGAATATATCAACACCATCGTGGATAACGGCCGCCTGAAGCATATCGCTTGTGTGCTGAACGGCGTAAGCGGTTCGCTGGCCGGCTACGGCTACGGTTACGGCTACGGAGCAAAACAAGAATAAAAAAACGTATTATGACAGTTTGCGTTGCAGAGAAACCGTCGGTTGGCGAGTATATCGCTAAAGTGTTGGGGGCATCCCAACGAAAGAACGGCTATTTCGAAGGTAACGGTTATCAGGTAACCTGGACCTTCGGCCATCTCTGTGCACTGTTGGATCCTCAAGAATATACGGAGCAATGGAAATCGTGGACGCTTGGTTCGTTGCCCATGATTCCGCAGCGTTTCGCCATCAAAGTGTTTGGCGATGAGGGCGTACACAAACAATTCAACATAATAAAGAGCCTGATAGAGCAAGCTGATGAGGTGATCAACTGCGGTGATGCCGGGCAAGAGGGAGAATTGATTCAGCGTTGGGTCTATCAGAAAGCCGGTTGCAAGTGTCCCGTTAAGCGATTGTGGGTCAGCTCGTTGACCGAAGATGCGATACGCGAAGGTTTTCAGAAACTGAAAGATCAATCGGAGTACCAACATCTGTACGAAGCAGGGATGATGCGCGCGATAGGCGATTGGTTGCTCGGAATGAACGCTACACGCGCGTACACAATAAGGTACGCGCGCGGGACAGGACGCGACAGACAAGTACTCTCAGTGGGACGCGTGCAGACTCCGACCCTGGCTCTGGTGGTAAAACGCCAAGCCGAAATAGAGAATTTTGTGCCACGCACCTATTGGGAACTGAAGACCAAATATCGCGACACGTTGTTTTCTGCCCAGATACCCGTAGAGGAAGGCGAATATGCCATCACCTCATTGGAGCAAGGCGAAGAAATGGTCAATAGTATCAAGGATCTGCCATTCGAGATAACTGCGGTAGAGAAGAAGAAAGGCACCGAATATGCGCCTAAGTTATATGACTTGACATCGCTGCAAGTGGACTGCAACAAGAAATATTCGTTCTCTGCGGACCAGACCCTCAAACTGATACAATCACTATACGAAAAGCGCGTGACTACTTATCCGCGTGTGGACACCACCTATCTGAGCGACGATATCTATCCGAAAGTGCCCGGCACGCTGGCAGGAATCAAAGACTATTTCCCGCAAGTGGCTCCGCTACTTGGCGCCAAACTGCCGAAGTCGAAGAGGGTGTTTGACAACAAGAAAGTAACTGACCACCATGCAATCATTCCGACAGGAATGCGACCAGAAGGACTGACTGCAGATGAGAAGAAAGTATACGACTTGGTGGCTCTGCACTTCATCGCCGTCTTCTATCCTGACTGCGAAGTAAGCAATACGACCGTCATGGGCAAAGCCGGTGAGATAGAATTCAAAGTAACCGGGCGCGAAGTGATTAAGCCGGGATGGCGCGCGGTGTTTGAAAATGTACAAAGTGACGAAGCACAAAGTACCAAGGAAGATTCCGACAACACGGAAGAAGAATCCAAGTCGCTGCCATCGTTCTCCAAAGGCGAAAGCGGCCCGCACGAACCGCAACTGAAAGAGAAGACCACTACACCTCCGAAGTATTACACTGAAGCTACTCTACTCCGCGCCATGGAAACAGCGGGCAAGACTGTAGAGAATGACGAACTACGCGAAGCGATGAAGGAAAACGGAATAGGTCGTCCATCTACACGTGCGGCAATCATAGAGAAACTATATCAACGCAAATATATACAGAAACAGGGCAAATCACTCCGAGCTACATCGGTTGGCATCGACCTGATACACACCATCATTTCTCCGCTACTCAAGTCAGCCGAACTAACGGGACTATGGGAGAAGAAACTGCGTGAGATAGAGCGCGGCGAATATACAGCTCAGCAATTCTTGGACGAATTGAAGGAAATGACAAACGGCGTAGTCAGAGACGTCAAGACGAACAAAGCGGGAATGCAGTGTCCGGTGTGCAAACAAGGACGTATTATACGTGGAAACACGCGTTACGGATGTTCTCGCTGGCGCGAAGGATGTACTTATGCCGAGCCGTTCTAAACGAGCAGAAGTAGAAAAAAATACGATATAAAGCAGTTCCGTAAGGAGAACTGCTTTTTTATTCTCATTTTTGCTACATGGAAACTACAAAAGTGAAAAAAGTTTCCTCTTTTTTTGCATATACCAAATAAAAACAGTACTTTTGCACGCTTTTTGTATAAACAGAATGAACGATCAACGTGAACATATTATCAAAACCGCCGGTGACTTGTTCTTCCGACTGGGTATTCGCAGTGTATCAATTGACGATATATGCCATGAATTGGGTATGTCCAAGAAGACATTCTACGTTTATTTCGAGTCGAAAGATGCGCTAATAGACCAGTTGTTACAAGCGAATATAGCGTGCATCTCTGCGAAGATGGACCAAATGCTTGCACTGAACGATTTCAAGCAATTAGTTAAAGTATTTGTACGTCATCAGCGAGAGGAGAAGAACGATGTTCGCCGCGTACCGAATTTAGTGTATGATTTGAAGAAGTACTATCCGCGTCAGTTCGCTGATTTTCAGCAACAGATATTTGAAACTAACAAGAACTACATACAACGTTACCTGGAGCAAGGCGTTGAACAAGGAATGGTTCGAGACAATTTAAATTTGGAACTAACTGCTGTGCTTTTCGCCAAGTTACAGAACGATGCAATGCGCGATTTTGAGATGATAGAGGCACAACATCATAATATGCATCAACTGGCACACACGACAATGGATATATTCGTACGCGGTGTACTAAGCGAAGAAGGATTAAAACTATATCAACAATAAGAATAATAACAGGACAACTATATGAACAAGAGAAACTTACTTATTTTGGTCGGTGCGCTTGTGATAAGCACTACGACTTTTGCAGAAGACCATGTGATGGCCGCAACTAAGCCTATAAAGGAAAATAACGATGCGCCTAAGACCTTATCATTATCGCTCAAAGAAGCACAAGACTATGCCGTCAAACAGAACCGCAGTCTGAAGAATGCTTCATTGGCAGTACAGGAAGCATATGCCTCACGTTGGCAAACCATTGCCTCCATGCTCCCGCAAGTGGACGGAAGTTATAGTTATAGCAACTATTGCGGCTATAGTGCATCCATGGAAACCGCTATGGGCAGTTTCAAGATTGACATGCCTAACGTCGGTGCACTCGGAGTTACAGCATCGATGGGTATCAACGGGCAAGGCATCATTGGCATATTGCTCAACAACATAGCCATCGACATGAAGAAGATTGCCTTGGAGCAATCGGAGACACAGTTGCGCGGAAGTGTCATGAGCACTTATGTATCCGTATTGGCCCTGCAGAGTATAGCCGGACTATTGGATTCAAGTTTGGTCAACATCCAGGATCTGGAACAAATCACGCAATACGCAGTACAAGCCGGAGCCGCCGAGCAGACCACAGCCGACCAGATTCGCGTGCGCGTAAACACGTTGAAAAACTCGATCAATGCACAGAAGCGTAACATTGAATTGGCGACCAATAGTCTAAAAGTACTGTTGGATGTGCCGGTACAAACAGAGTTGACACTGACAGATAGTATAGAAGGAGTCCTGACCCCGGAGAGTATACTGAATCTGTTGGCAGAGAACTTTGCTATAGAGAACAACCTGAACTACCAATTGCTGCAAAAGCAAGTAGAACTGGCTAAGAAGAATGTACATATGGCCGGTTGGGCTTACGGACCGACTGTCAGTGTGGGTTATAATTTCACCGACCAACAATACTATGGTGAAGGCGGAATGAGAATGACTCCTCCGAATGTAGTACAAGTGAGTGTACGAATGCCTCTGTGGTCATCGGGCAAGCGTGCTGCAGGCGTAGTAGAGAAGAAGATTGCATTGGAAGAAGCCAAGAACACGCTCTCGGAGACGACAGACAATTTGGCAATTCAGTATCGACAACTATGCTACAATCTGACCAACGCATATGAGACATATACGAATGAGAAAGAAAATATAGATGTAGCGCAACGCGTTTTCACATCAGCCACCAACAAATACAAGTACGGAGCCAGCAGTAATATGGAACTGACAAACGCCAGCAACGATTTAATCAATGCGCAGTCAAGTTACGTACAATCCATTCTCTCACTGGTAAACGCACAAGTGGAGCTGCAGAATTTCCTAAACAACTAAACACCGGATGTTTAGGTATCTATTTAACGAAATAAAGAAACAAGATATAATATGAAAAAGATTTTGATGTACACTCTTACCGCATTGATGTTCATCAGTTGTGGTAGCAAAGAGAAGAAGAATGCAGACAATCAGGATGAGCGCATAGAGCAAGTACGCGTCACCGTTCTGCATGCACAAGAGATTGAACGCGAGATTAGCGTTTCGACCAACCTGCAAGGTTACCTTACTCAGAATGTTGCGCCATCGCTCACAGGCAAGATAGAGCATATCTACCGCGAAGTGGGAGATCGTGTGGCCAAAGGAGCTGACTTGGTACGCATGGACCAAACACAATACAAGACCACCAAGATCTCGCTCGGCAATCTGGAGATTGAGAAGAATCGTGTGGAAATGTTGTTGAAATCCGGTTCGGCTACTCAGCAACAATTGGATCAACTGACAGCGCAGTATAACTCCACCAAGGAGCAGTTGGATTTTCTGCAAACCAACACTTATGTTAAGGCTCCATTCAGCGGAGTTATCTCAGCTAAGAACTATGAGGACGGAGAACTCTACGGAGGTCAGCCGATATTGGTTCTCACTCAGATAGACCGACTCAAAGCGCTCGTAGCTATTCCTGAGAGTTACTTCCCACGCTTCAAGTCAGGAATGAAACTGACTCTGACATCAGAGATTTACCCGGACCAGACTTTTCCGGCAACAGTGGAGACCATCTATCCGACTATTGATGCTTCGAGCCACACCTTCCAGGTGAAGATTGTCATCCCCAACGGCAAAATTCTGCTTCGTCCGGGTATGTACGTAACCACAACTATTGGTCTGGGCAAGGCTAAAGCGATAGTAGCTCCGTACCAAGCAGTAGAGAAACTGGTTGGTGCCAACGACCGCTATGTCTTCATCAACGACAACGGACATGCCAAACGTGTGGCTGTAGAACTTGGCCAACGTTTCGACCAAAACGTAGAGATTATCTCACCGGAGATAGTTGAGGGTGTTGAGATGATTACTACCGGCCAGCACAAACTGGTGGATGGCATTAAGATTAATATTGTAAAAGACTAACACTATGGCAATATACAAAACAGCGATAGAAAAACCGGTTACCACTGCATTGATATTTATTGCAGTGATTGTAATCGGTATATTTAGCTTCATCAAACTGCCCATTGATCAGTTCCCGCAGATGGATCCTCCGTATATTACAGTGATGACCACATATCCGGGAGCCTCAGCCAGTGAGATGGAGACCAACGTCACGAAGGTGATGGAAAACGCGTTGACCAGTGTTGACCACCTGAAGCATATCACCTCACAGTCCAAGGATAACATATCGGTTGTAACCTTGGAGTTGGAATGGGGTGCAAATATGGATGAGGCGGTTAATGACGTCCGCTCGTTCGTAGATATGGCAGCCAACAACTTGCCGGACAATTGTGCGAAGCCTGTCATCTTCAAGTTGTCCACATCTACGATGCCTATCTGTCAATACTCCATCACGGCAGATGAGAGTTATGCCGGTCTGGACAAGATACTGAACGATGAGGTTATCCCACAACTGAATCACATAGATGGTATCGGAAATATTTCCTTGTCGGGTGCACCGGATCGCTATGTCTATGTCAATATCGATCAGCAAAAACTCGATGCGTACGGATTGACGCTGGAGCAAGTGGGACAAGTGGTACAGGCCAACAACCTGAACCTCTCATCCGGAACGGTCAAGATGCCTCAGGAGCAATACCAAATGCAGGTCCGCTCAGAGTATATTGAGTCATCGGAGATAGAAAACCTGATGGTTGCAATGTCCCCTATGGGACAACAAGTCTTCATCCGAGATATTGCGACAGTCAAAGATACGATTAAGGACCTAGCGCTTGACGAGAAGACGAATGGCCGTGAGGCTGTCCGTCTGGTGATCGCCAAGCAGACAGGAGCCAATACCGTACAAGTGTGCCGCCAAGTGCGTAGTGAATTGAAAAAGTTGCAGAAACAACTTCCGTCAGATATCAAGATAGAGAAGATCTACGATTCGTCAGAGAATATACAAAACTCCATCAACTCGCTAGAGGAATCCGTCATGTACGCGTTGTTATTCGTCGTACTTGTGGTACTCTTCTTCCTGGGCAAATGGCGTGCGACACTCATTATCGGCATCACTATTCCTATTGCCTTGATCGTGGCGTTCATCTATCTGGGTGTAGCCGATTCGTCACTCAACATCATTTCGCTCTGTTCACTAACCATCGCTATCGGTATGGTGGTGGACGATGCGATTGTGGTGTTGGAGAATATCACACGCCACGTAGAGCGTGGCGAAGATCCGCACGAAGCAGCCATATATGCAACCAACGAAGTTTGGGTCAGCGTTATTGCCACAACCCTTGTGTTGGTAGCAGTATTCGTACCGTTGACGATGCTGAACGGAATGGCGGGTATCATGTTCCATGAATTAGGTTGGATTGTAACAGTCGTCTGCTGTACATCCACTGCCGTGGCTATCTCGCTAACCCCTATGCTCTGTTCTAAGTTGCTCAAACCGAAGCAAGTACACGTGGACGACAAAGGCAATCTTGTGGATGATGAGATTGGCAAGAGAACTTGGTATGACAAGACCGTTGTTCGTTGGCTCGATATCATCGATGGCTACTATGCACGTTCACTCGGATGGTGTCTGAATCACAAAGGACTCACCATTCTTGCGATAGCCGGCACATTCTTCCTCTCGCTTATCCCAGCTTGCTCCGGACAGATAGGAACCGACTTTATGCAAGAGCAAGATAATGGTCGTCTGGCTGTAACAGTCAAGCTACAGCGCGGTACACGTATAGAAGAGACGTTGAAGACTGCTCGCCGACTGGAGACACGTTTCATGGAATTAGTTCCGGAGATCGAACTGATCAACACCTCTGCCGGTTCGAACGATGATGCATCCATCGCAGCTCTCTTCTCTTCGACGATGAACAATAAGATCTCTATGACCATTCGTTTGCCTAAGAAATGGGAACGCGATCGTACAATATGGGAGATTGCCGAAGTGTTGCGTCAGGAGATGGCTAAATATCCGGAGATCAACGAATATCAATGTCAGCCATCCAGCGGCATGGGAGGCGGAGGAGGAAATACTGTAGATCTGGAGATCTATGGTTATGATTTCGACCGTACAAGCCAATTGGCAGAGCAATGCAGACAACTGATATCCCAACTGCCGGGGGCACGTGACGTCAATATCAGTCGTGAGGATGATCGTCCGGATATCAAGATTACTGTGGATAAGGAGAAGGCTTCGCGGCTCGGACTGAGTTCTGCCACTATCTCCACCTATCTGCGTAACCGCGTAGCCGGAATGAACTGCGGCTATCTCAAGGATGACGGTTCGGAGAATGATATTGTTGTTCGTCTCCAAGAGGAAGACCGCAACTCTATCAGTGACATCATGGATCTCACTATCCCGACAGCCACCGGCAAACGAGTTAAACTGTCTGAGGTGGCTCAGGTGGGAGAATATTGGGCTCCGCCTACCATCGAGCGAAAGGCACGTCAGCGTATTGTAACAGTCAAGGCCACTCCGTATAACACTACACTCGGTGAATTGGCACAGTCTATAGAGAAAGAAGTGGTTCCGCAATTGGACCTGCCGGCAGGATACTCCACTCATATAGGTGGTAACTATGAGACGCAACAAGATACATTCCGTGATATGTTGTTACTCATGGCACTTATCATTCTCTTGGTATATATCACGATGGCCAGTCAGTTTGAGAGTCTGTTGATGCCATTCATTATCATGCTGACTATCATTCCTGCATTCACGGGTGTCATACTGGCTCTATGGATTACCGGCCGCTCATTGGATATGATTGGCGCATTGGGTATAGTACTATTGGTTGGTATTGTGGTCAAGAACGGTATCGTGCTGGTGGATTATATCAACCTGATGCGGGAACGTGGCTATGAACTCAACAAGGCCATTACCATGTCCGGTAGAAGCCGTATTCGCCCGATTCTCATGACGGCATTCACCACTGTATTAGGTATGATTCCTATGGCCGTATCCTC
>JAILDU010000023.1 GCA_024689005.1 Paludibacteraceae bacterium | reverse complement strand
GGCCCTTACACCTCGACGAGCAGTAGCACGTCGTTTGTCAACGGGCATCGTACATCGTCGTTCAACCAGACTTACACATACACCCTGATTGCACAGAAAGCCGGCACATATACCATACAACCGGCTACAGTCAAAGTAGATGGGGAGAATGTACAATCCAATGGTGTACGTATTCAGGTCCTGCCGGAAGATGAACAGCCTCAGCAACAAGCAGCACAGGGCGGTCAGAGTTCTCAAAGTTCTCAGAGCAACCAGAGCGCGCAGGCAAGCAATGCGTCCTCAGAGAATCTGTTTGTACGCACTATAGCCAGCAAGACGCGCGTACACGAACAGGAAGCGCTGATGATCACATACAAGCTATACTTCGCAAACGTAGATGTAGCGCAACTGACCAACAACATCAAATTGCCGGAGTTCACCGGATTCCTCAAACAAGAGATGGAGCAAGGCGAAATACAAACAGAACTGGAGCACTATAACGGCCGTAACTATCAGACCGCCGTGCTCTATCGCACTATTCTCTACCCGCAACATTCCGGAGACATAAAGATTGACCCGGCCAGGTTTGAAGCCGTATTGCGTGTGCAGACACGCCAGCAGGTTCGTTCCATATTTGACGACTTCTTCGGTTCGTACACCACTGTCACACGGGCCATAACTGCGCCGGCTGTGACCATACATGTTTCTGCCCTGCCGGGCGGCAAACCTGCGGGATTCTCCGGAGGCGTGGGTAAGTTCAACATGACACCGTCTATCTCGCAGACAGAGGTACAAACCAACGATGCCGTCACTATCAAGATTGACATAACCGGAGCCGGTAATATGAAACTGATCAAGACGCCGTCTATTGATTGGCCGGAAGGTTTTGAACCTTACGACCCGAAAGTGACGAACAACTATAGTTCATCGGCGGCCGGCGTGAGCGGAACCAAGTCCATTGAGTATCTGGCCATCCCGCGAAGTGCAGGCGAATACACGATTCCGCCTGTTACATTCAGCTATTTCGACATTGAGGAAAAAGCTTATCGCACACTTTCTACGCCGGAATATACCATACATGTCAAACGCGGTGCAGGCGAAAGCAGCAATGCCGGCAATCAGAATGCCGTTGTTTCGTACACGCAGAAGGAGGACATCAAACAACTCGGCACGGATATCCGCTACATCGATACACGCGCTTATAGCAAGAAGTCGAAAGCCGAGATGCCGTTTGAGTACGGCAGTTGGGAGTTTTGGTTATGCTATTTGTTGCCGCTACTCTTGGCTTGTATCATGCTGGTTGTGCTACGTAAGCAGATCAAAGAGAACGCCGATATCACACGCGTCAAATATAAACATGCCAACAAAGTGGCACAGAAACGTTTGAAAGCAGCTGCCACAGCACTGAAAGCCAACAACAAGGACGCCTTCTACGCAGCGATTGAACAGGCGGCATGGACTTATCTGAGCGACCGACTCAGTATTCCGACAGCCGAACTGAACAAAGATAATATTGCTCAGTTGCTCAGCAACAAGGGTGTGAGCGATGCGCTGATTAATGACGTGAAGGATGTACTTTCAACGGCTGAGTTCGCACGCTATGCGCCAAGCACAGATCACGCCATGGAGGATCTGTATCGCGCTACTACACAACTGATTAACAATTTGGAGGATCAAAAGATATGAAAAACGTAGTTAATCGTGCCATTATGGCTAAGAAAAAGATATTTGTAATTTGTCAATGCCTATTGGTTATCGCACTTTGTGCAAACGCACAGACATCTTTTGATGCAGCCAATACGGCATATGCAGAGGGACGTTACGACGAAGCAGCCTCTCTATACCAGACACTGATAGACGAGTCGCCGGAAGCGGTGTACTACTACAATCTCGGCAATGCTCGATACAAACAGGGAGAATTGGCGCAAGCCATCTTGTGCTACGAGCGCGCACTGCGTCTGCGTCCCAACTATCAGGATGCCAAGTACAACCTGCAGTTTGCCCAAAGCCGTATCACGGACAATATCCCCGAACAGGATTTCTTCCTCTCGGATTGGGCCCGCACTATTCGCAACAGTCTGAGCGAACCGACATGGATGTGGATGTCTATCGGCCTCTTTACATTCATGCTGATAGCATTGCTGCTCTTCCTGCTCGGCAGAACAGTGTGGGTACGCAAGACCGCATTCCATGTGGCATGGGTAGCACTGCTGTTTTCTATCATATCGGGCATCAATACGGCCTCGCTGCACCGTCGCGACACGCTGCGCAACGAAGCTATCATCACCCAAGGTGTAGTCAATGCCAAATCAGCTCCGGACCGTTCCGGAACAGACCTGTTTTCGGTACACGAAGGCACCAAAGTGACCATCCGTGAGACTCTCGGCGAGTGGTGTAACATCCGCGTAGGCAGCAACCAAGGCTGGATTCGCCTGCAATGCCTCGAACGCATTTGATGGCACACATATAGAACGCAAAACAGGGGCACTACTCGCCCCTGTTTTCGTATCCGGATTCCGTAGGATAATTGTTATTCCTTCAGCAACGCATCGGCCAGAGCATTGAGTTCTGCTGTTTGTTCAGGCTTGAGGGCACCGCGGATAGTGATGGTCGGCTCCACTATCTCTATGTTTTTGCAGGCAGCCAGCATATCCTTCATCACGCGCACTCCCTGCGGAGCCCACGATCCGTTCTCGACCAAGGCCACACGGCGGTTTTGATATGCCTTCAGACGCAATTTATGCAGGAACATATGCATGGCGGGAAATATATCCCCATCATAAGTTGCGCAGCAAAGCACCATTCGGTTCATGCGGAACGCGTCCTCGACAGCCTCAGCCATATCGCATCGACTCAAATCCGCGAGAGCCACCTTTCCGCTGGTTTTTCTCTGCAATATTTCTGCCAACTGCTCAGCCGCACGGCGGGTATTGCCGTGTATAGAAGCGTAAGCCACCAGCACGCCGTCTGTCTCCACTCCGTACGCACTCCAAATGCTGTACAGACGCAATGCCTCGTCGCGCTTAGCGCCCTCCAATATCGGTCCGTGCAGCGGAGCGATAGTCTGAATCGGTTTGTCCGCCAGTTTCTTTAGCACATTCGTAACAGCCACACCATACTTGCCGACTATGTTGAAATAATAACGTCGTGCCTCGCAAGCCCAATCATCTTCGTCGGCATGATAAACACCGAACTTACCGAACGCATCTGCCGAGAAGAGTACTTGCTCTTCGGGACAATAAGTCATCAGCACTTCCGGCCAATGCACCATCGGCGCTGCCACAAACTGCAACGTCATGCCGCCCAAATCCAATGACTCGCCCTCGGCTACGACTTGGCTGTTGGCAGGTGATATACCAAATTGCGTCATCAGTTGCACGGCCTGCTTCGAACAAACAACTATTGCCTCCGGGTACTTAGCCAGGAAATCATTCATGGCGCCGCTATGGTCCGGCTCCATATGTTGGCAAATGAAGTAATCCGGCTGACGGCCGTTCAGGGCCTGCGCCACATTGGCAAGCCATTCTTCACCGCAACGCGCATCCACGGCATCTACAATTGCAACTCTTTGTTTTCCGTTTACTACATAACTGTTGTAACACATGCCTTCCGGCAGTTCGTACTGGCTCTCAAACAAATCCAAATCGGCATCATCACAGCCGATGTACTGAATATTTTTCATTTCTCTATTATTTATTTTCATTAATTGCTTCTTGGAACATTTCTTCGCATCGACGAACGCTCTCGTCTATGTCATATTGCTTGGCAAACTCCGCGTACGCGCGTTCCATCTTGGCTTTCTCTTCCGGGTGATCCAGCCAGTAGTCAATACTGCGTGCCAGGTCTTTCGGCCAACCGGGCACGAACAGACTACGGCCATCCAGCGCAAACTGCGGCGTTGCCGACACTTCACTATTGGCTATATTGGGAACCAAACCCGTCGCAAAAGCCTCGATGCACGATATGGCTTCGCTCTCCATATCCGAAGCATGCACATACAGGTCGGTTTGCAGCAGCATGTCTATCAGTTCGTTCTTGGACATAAATACGAACTTAGGCGCGTGTTTCAGTTTTTTGCCAAGCGCCACATATTCATCGTATTTCGGTCCTTTGCCGGCAAAAATCAGTTGTATGCGGTCGGCGTACTTAGATAGCGGAACGGCATTGATGATCACGTCCTGACGTTTCTCTTCTGACAAACGACCAACCATCACTATGTTGATTAGTCCTTCGTTCATGTTCATACGCGGTTTCTGCGTTGTTATCTTGCGCTGACCGGCGGCTATGAAATCCGGATCTATGCCGTTGCTAATGACGTGTATCTTGGCTTTGTATCCGCGTTTGAGCAGTTCGTCGGCCATGAACTGCGATGGCACGTGAATGTGCGAAAAACGGTGGTAAAGCAGGAAATTGAACGTCTGATAAATCCGGTTGTTCAGGTGTTCGGCCTTACCCATTCCCACCGATGAAGTGATGTTCTCCGGCTGAATATGAAATGCCGCCGTGGACGGTTTGTGCAACTCGTCGGCTATCAGTTTGGTGGCGGTTTCCAACGCAAACGGCATCATACAATGCACTATATCAGCCCATTGCACGGCCTGCCGGATGATATCCAAATCCACTTTCGCAAACTGAAATCCGTGCGAGTGAATCAGGTCGTTGAATACCGGCACTTTAAACTCCTTGAGGGCAAACTTGTCCGGAGCAGGTTCTCCGGTCGTTAGTATCTTCACTTCGTTGCCATGTTGCCGCAACACGCTCGCAAACCGTTGAGCGGATATGCTGGTACCGTTATTGTTGGTATCATAAGTGTCTATTACCAATAAGATTTTCATATTAAGTGTGCTTTTACTAAAACTTTTGCGGCCACAAAATTACAAAATTATTATAACATGTGCAAATAATTTCAACTTTTTTGCGAAATGCTTGCACATTTCAGTTTTTATGCTTATCTTTGCCACGATTTTTGAAACTTGGAACTTACGCAATACAATATGTTTAAAATTACCAACCCCAGTTATGGATATCGGAGTAATTTAAGCAACAGTACGATAGTAACGCGATAAGCGGTACCGATTTCTTAGTGTCGGTATCGCTCTTTTTGTGTTGCACGTAATCCAAACACACAACCACACAATACCGCTTCGAACCGACACCGAACTAATATCGAACTAATATCGAGACAATCCTAGACTTTACAGCGGTCAATTAGCCACTCTCGCGCCACTTACGAGATACATACGGGACGGATACGGGACGATAATTGCTAACAATAGACTTTCTTACTAACCAAAAATACATAAAAATGAAAAAAATCTTTACACTTTTTGCCCTCGTGGCAATGACCTTGAGCATGACTGCTCAGACTGTTTACACAGATGCGACCACGGGTCTTAATTTCGTGATTACGGGCGAGAACACAGCTAAAATTGTAGCAGGTGACTATAGCGCCATGGATGATTTGGAGTTCTCTACCGTAAAACAAGGCACAACGACTTACAAAGTAACCGAAATCGGAGACCGCGTATTCAAAAACTGCAAGTACCTGGTTATATTTGCAATGGAAGATGATAATACTCCTGTGACCATCGGCGAAGAGGCTTTTGCCGGATGTGAATCTTTGGAAACGTGTATTATTTCCAATTGCCAGGAAATAAAGAAGAAAGCATTCGTGGGTTGCAGTGTGTTTGAGGGCGATGGACCGATGATGGTAAAAATTGTAGGCGACAGCGCTTTTGCCGGATGCCCACAATTCCAAATTCAGTCTTTAACTTATAACTGTAGAAAAACACTCACTTCTATTGGTGCATATGCTTTTGAGGGCACTAAGGTAGGCGTATCTAATCACATATATCTTGGGGATGGACAAGATATGCATATTGGAGAAAATGCATTCAAAAGCGTAACAGGTGCTGAAGAAGTATGGTGTGGTTTTAAGTCTCTGACATATGACGGAGACAAGTCCCCTCTGGATGATATTAAAGATCAAATAATAAAAGTTCGCCTGCTTAGTACATTGGAAGCTATTCCTGCAAAGTTTTTTGCTGGAGTAAGCAACGCGATATTTAATACAATACAAGGAATAACAATTAGTGTTGATGATGTTTCTCTCGATAACTTGAAAACTATCGGAGATTCTGCTTTTGCCGGATGTACTACATTAAGTAATGTGTCTATCAACCATATTTTTGGCAGCAGTTTGACCACTATTGGCGCAGATGCTTTCAATGGTTGTAGTGCTGTAACCACGTTTGTTTTACCAGCATCCCTGACCACTATCGGAGACCGCGCTTTCGCGGGCCTGAGCAACCTTTCGCAGATTACCGCCAATATGACTACTCCGCCTGCCATCAATGCTAATGTTTTCAACGATTGTGGAGACATAAGCAAGATAACACTCAAAGTGGACGATGCTAATTACGATACATATAACGCGGCTAATGTATGGAAGAATTTTAAGTTGCAGCGTCAGAGTGGTTTGTGGGCAATCACATTCGACGGACATGATATTAACAAAGCCACTATTAAGGTTCTCAATTCCGCCAACGATGAAGTGCTTGACGAGTCTCAAATAACAGATGGCACAACGGTTAAGTTTGAGATTACTCCGGCTCCTGGCTATATCAACAAACAAACCCCTGAGCCTATGGTCATTACAGGAGATGAATATATTGCTATAGACTTGTATGCAATCGTGTATCGCCATCGTTGTGTTGCGTTAGGTGGGCATGGTAGTTTTGTTTACAAGAAAAATGGTGTAGATTTTGTGCCGGAAATAATCGGCAGCAACTATTCAGAATATGAATACGGAACACAACTCGAAGTGACTGTGGTTCCTGCTGCCGGTTATCGTTTTGTAAAATGGCGCTCCGGAGCCTCTAATAATAATCCTACGCAATACATATCTTTTGTAAAGAGTATTACTTCGCCCAATGCCGCTCGTTTCCGTTCGAACTTTACTTATTTGGATTACTTTTCGGACCTTGAAGCAGAGTTTGAAGTAGATCCAGCAACCGGCGTAGATAATATTGCTACGGAAGGAAAGGCCGTGAAGCGCTTCATCAACGGCCAAATGGTTATTGAGAAGAACGGCAAATTGTACAACGCTCTCGGAGCTGAAATAAGATAAAAATCCCGGTACAAAACCCCGAGGAAACCTCGATAAAACCCCGAGGAAATATGTAGAAAATGACATGCGCGATTGTGCATGTCATTTTTCTTATTTATACAATTCCAAAAACAGAAATTCGACAATACGCGACAAAGGAATTAAAAAACGTTAAAAAATTTGCGTATTTAAAATTTTTGTAGTAATTTTGCAGCCGCAAAGTGTGCAGATTTGAGCGCGCACTTCAATAGTAAATAAAACAACAAAACTATATTTTATTAATTAATTAACTTTTCACAAACAATTATGTGGTTAAAAGATTCATCAATCGGCCGTAAATTTGTAATGGCCCTCAGTGGAGCTGCGCTGGTATTCTTCCTGCTGTTCCACGGATGTATGAACCTTGCGCTGGTATTCAGCGAAGAGGCCTACAACACGATTTGCAGTTTGCTCGGCGCAAACTGGTATGCTGTAATCGGTTCACTGGGCATTGCGTTCTTAGTATTAGTACATTTCTGCTATGGTCTGTATCTGACCGCACAGAACCGTGCAGCTCGCGGCAACGATCGCTACGCTGTGACGGACAAGAAGAAAGGTGTGACTTGGGAGTCAGAGAACATGCTCGTATTGGGATTTACTATTCTCGGTTTTCTCTGTTTGCATTTGTACAATTTTTGGTTCAAGATGCAATTTGCAGAACTCACCGGCATCGAGACCGGAGCATTTGATCCTCAGAACGGAGCCGCTTACGTTAAGGAGTTGTTTACTACTCCTATCTGGGGCCAAGTTTACTGCGGACTCTACCTGCTGTGGTTCGTAGTGCTCTGGTTGCACCTCAATCATGGTGTGGGCTCTGCTATGACATCTATGGGATTGAACAACCTGAAATGGCAGAAACGCGTTGAGGTAATCAGCACAGTAGTTGCTACTTTGGTAGTTCTGCCGTTCGCTGCTGTTGTTCTCTACTATTTAGGTCTGGGAATAGGCATGCTTTGCTAAAAAATGTAAATGATTAAATTGTAATTGACATCATGGCTACAAAGAATGAACAAAATATCATCACTCCGGAAATGGCGAAAATTCCTGCCGGCCCACTGGAGTTGAAATGGACAAACTATAAGAACCACCAGAAACTGGTTAACCCGGCTAACAAGCGTCGTCTGGACATTATCGTAGTAGGAACCGGTTTGGCAGGTGCATCGGCAGCTGCATCGTTGGCAGAGATGGGATTCAACGTACTGAACTTCTGTATTCAGGACAGCCCTCGCCGTGCACACTCTATTGCTGCTCAGGGTGGTATCAACGCTGCTAAGAACTATCAGAACGATGGTGATAGCGTTTATCGCCTGTTCTACGATACAATCAAGGGTGGCGACTACCGCGCTCGCGAGGCTAACGTATATCGTTTGGCTGAAGTCAGCAACAACATCATCGACCAGTGTGTGGCACAAGGTGTTCCTTTCGCACGCGAATACGGCGGATTGCTGGACAACCGTTCTTTCGGTGGCGCACAGGTAAGCCGTACTTTCTACGCAAAAGGTCAGACCGGTCAGCAGTTGCTGCTTGGCGCATACAGCGCACTGAGCCGTCAGATTGGTAAGGGCAAAGTGAAGATGTACACCCGCTACGAGATGCTCGACATCGTCCTCATCGCTGATGAGAACGGCGAGAAGCGTGCACGCGGTATCATCGCTCGTAACCTCGTTACCGGTCGCATTGAGCGTTTCTTCGCTCACGCAGTAGTTGTTGGTTCGGGTGGTTATGGTAACACCTTCTTCCTCTCGACCAACGCGATGGCATCTAACGGATCGGCTGCTATGCAGATGTATCGTCACGGTGCATACTTCGCTAACCCGTGCTACGCACAGATACACCCGACCTGTATTCCTAAGCACGGAGATTTCCAGAGTAAGCTGACGCTGATGTCCGAGTCGTTGCGTAACGACGGACGTATCTGGGTGCCGAAGAAACTGGAGGACGCTAAGCGTCTGCAAGCCGGCGAGATCAAGGGACGTGATATTCCGGAGGAAGACCGCGATTACTACTTGGAGCGTCGCTATCCGGCATTCGGTAACCTCGTTCCGCGTGACGTTGCCAGCCGTGCTGCTAAGGAGCGTTGCGACAAGGGATATGGTGTAAACAATACCGGACTCGCAGTATTCCTCGACTTCAGCGAGGCTATTCAGCGTCTGGGCAAGGACGTTGTAGCACAGAAATACGGCAACCTCTTCCAGATGTACGAGAAGATCGTTGACGAGAATCCGTACGAGAACCCGATGATGATCTTCCCGGCTATCCACTACACAATGGGTGGTATCTGGGTTGACTACGAGCTGCAAACCAGCGTTAAGGGTCTGTTCTGTATCGGTGAGGCTAACTTCTCCGACCACGGAGCTAACCGTCTGGGTGCATCGGCGTTGATGCAAGGTTTGGCTGACGGATACTTCGTTCTGCCTTATACTATCCAAAACTACCTGAGCGACCAGATCGGCGTACCGCGCATGAGTACCGACCTGCCTGAGTTCGCTGAAGCAGAGAAGGCTGTTCAAGATAAGATCAATCGTCTGATGGCTATCCAGGGTAAGCGTTCGGTTGACTCGATCCACAAAGAGTTGGGTCTCGTTATGTGGGACTTCGTCGGAATGGGTCGTACAGCAGAAGGTTTGAAAGAGGGTATTAAGAAAATCGATGCTATCAAGAAGGAGTTCTGGACCAACGTTTATATTCCGGGAGAGGCTAACAGCCTGAACAACGAGTTGGAGAAAGCACTCCGCCTGGCTGACTTCATCGAGATCGGCCGTCTGATGGCAGTAGATGCTCTTCATCGTGAGGAGAGTTGCGGTGGTCACTTCCGCGAGGAGTACCAGACACCGGAAGGCGAGGCACTTCGTCAGGATGACAAGTTCAGCTACGTTGGTTGCTGGAAATATACCGGCGAAGACAGCGAACCTGAACTGGTTAAGGAGCCGCTCGACTATGAGTTTACTGAGAGAAAGACTCGTAACTATAAGAATTAATCTCTAAACATTCAACTTTAAACATTCAACTTTAGAATATGGATCAATATATTGATATTAAGGTTCGTGTTTGGAGACAGGCAGGACCTAAAGCACAAGGACATTTCGAGACTTACGACCTGAAGCACGTTTTCCAAGGTGCATCGTTCCTCGAGATGATTGATATCCTCAACGAGCAACTCATTTCTGAGCACAAAGATCCTATTACCTTCGACCACGATTGTCGTGAAGGTATATGCGGTATGTGCTCTATGTACGTCAATGGTCACCCGCACGGACCTGACAGCGCAATCACTACCTGCCAGCTCCATATGCGTAAGTTCAAAAATGGCGAGACCATCACCGTTGAACCATGGCGTAGCCGTGCATTCCCTGTAATCAAGGACTTGATGGTTGACCGCGGCGCATATGACAAGATCATGCAGGCTGGCGGTTTCGTTAGCGTTAACACCGGTGGTGTACCGGACGCAAACGCAATACCTATTCCAAAGCCCGTTGCTGACGAAGCGATGGACGCTGCATCTTGTATCGGTTGTGGCGCTTGTGCAGCCGCTTGTAAGAACGGTTCAGCAATGCTCTTCGTTGCAGCTAAGGTGAGCCAGTTGGCTCTGCTGCCACAAGGTAAGGTGGAGGCTGCTGCCCGCGCTAAGGCTATGATTGCCAAGATGGACGAACTCGGATTTGGTAACTGTACCAACACCGGTGCTTGCGCTGCCGAGTGCCCGAAGAGCGTCAGCCTGGCTAACATCGCACGCTTGAACCGCGAGTTCCTCGCTGCTAAGTTCAAAGACTAATGAGTCTATAGTCGAAAGCCGAAAGCTAAGACTAAAGACTAAGTCTCAAATAGCTCAAGGGCGGTTGGTTCCGCCCTTGATGCACACAAAAACACAAAAAACAACTGATTATGAAAAAAATCTTTACCCTTACCATCCTTGCGTTGATGACGTTCATAACGCCACAAGCTGCAGACTACAATACTGTTGCTGAGATTATGAATATCTACAGCGAGCTCAATCTGGAGAACAACCAAACCTCCACTGACTCGTACACCATTCGCGGATATGTTACCAAATGGAATAGCGGCTATCCAAAATATCAGAACGCCGACTTCTTTATTGACGATTCAGCTACCGGTTCCACTTCGCTGTTTGAGTGCTATCGTCTGACCGGACAGGAAGATTCAGACAGACATGAGTTGACAGCCGGTTGCTATGTGGAAGTAAACGGTTATCTGAAGAACTATAATGGTCGAGCAGAATTGGTCAATGGCACATTCCACGTAATCACAGAGATTACATGGACTCCTGTGCCTGCCAGCATCAGCGAGATCATATCGCTCAATGATAACAAACGGTATATTCTAACCGGTGTTGTGACAAGTATTGACGATGCCGCGAACGGCAATCTCTACATACAAGACAACACGGGTAGCATATACATATACAAGCTGAGTGATGCTAATGGCAATGCAATCAATTTTGCTTCTCTCAATTTGGAGGAAGGCGATACGCTAACCATGTCCGGTATGTACAAACGATACAATGATATTGATGAGATAACCAACTCAACCTATATCAGTCATACTAAGGGACAGAAAGTACATATTCCGGGATCTCTGCGTGTGTGCGCTCAAAACTTGGAGAACTATTATTATAACTATGATACGACGATCACTAAACGTCCGAAATATCACGATGCTGCAGGCTTCCAAGCAAAGACCTCGAAAATCGTGAATGCAATGCTCAGTATTGATGCGGACATCTATGCTTTCTGCGAGGTTGAGGCAAAGCCTATTGTTCTGCAGCAATTAGCCGACTCAATGAATGCTCATGCCGGAACCACCGGAGTTTATGCGGCCGTAAGCGACAATATAGATTATACTTTTGGCGAAGATCCGGACAATCATATAAAGTCCGGTTTCATCTATCGCACTGACAAAGTAGCAACAGTCGGCTCTAATTCCCAAGCTTCCTATGCGCAATATTATAGAAACACTATGCGTATCCAAGCTTTCCGATTGCTGTCAAACAATGAGAAACTGGTGTTGAGCATGAACCACTTCAAGGCAAAAACTAACGGAGGAGACTCTCAACGTATATCTAACGCTAACGACCTGGTGAGCGCGTTAAGCAATGTCACAACCGATCCGGACATATTGGTTATGGGAGACTTGAACTGCGAATATGGCGAAGAACCTATTACAATTATTACCAACGCAGGTTTCGAAGAGCAAATTCTACGCTTTGATAGTTCTGCTTATTCACATTGCTATGACAACGGAGAATTGATAGACCACGTGTTGGCCAATGCTTCGATGAGAGAGCAGATTGATCGCGCATATGTTAAGCATGTGTGCACAACTTGCAATAATCACAATTCCAACTACTCCACTTCCTATTCAGACCACGACCCGTACGTAATCGAAATCGTTTTGGGCAGAACAACCACTGGCATTGAGGATCTGGAGAACAGGAAGGATAACCACGACTGGCAAAAAGTGATACGTAACGGACAACTGATCATCATCCGAGGCACAGAAGCCTATACGATTACAGGACAGCGATTGTAATCATTCGAGCGCGCGGAGGTTACGCGGATGTTGCGCAGAGGTTAAGTAACCCTTACGCGCATATAACACGCGCACAATACGCGCATTCAATAATAAATAAGGAAAAGTACCCCTTGCTTCGAGGCAAAGGGTACTTTTCTTAAGTATAGGATTGCTACTTACGGCGAATACCACCTATAGAGACCAAACACGGCAATAGTGTATTGATCATCCAAAGCAGAACACCGGCAATGGCGGCTCCTGGTGTCTTGAAAACCAATATAGCCCAGACACCTCGTACTCCGACTTCCACTACCGGTACATTCGGAGTAATAGTCACCAGCAGATAATAAATCGGAATATCTATCAAGTTTAGTTGAAGAGACTTCGGCGACAAAGCATAGATCACCAACGCCAATTGTACACACCAACAAGCCAAACGAGCATAACTCTGCAACAGGCTGATCCACAACTCTCTTTTTTCCAACTCGGCATAACGGCGAAGCCATTGAGGTGAGAAGTAGAGCCCGATAGCCAGCACAAGAATAACTGCGGCAAGCGTATAGAGATAATTGTTCCCCAAGAAAGAAAGAATCAGCGGATTGAAAGCAAGCGCTATCAGACCGACACTAACAATGGCAAACGTCATGGTTGCGCTACCCACGGCTCCCATGGACAAGACTTGCCGCATACAGCGTTTCCCTTGCTTGGCCATCAGCAGTCCACGAGCCGGATATTCGCCTAATCGCCAAGGAGTTATCAGCCCGGCTAACTTGCTGTAATAGACTTGCCATTGTGCCTCCTTTAGCGTCATGGGAGGGTCATCTGAGCGAATAGAGCCGCACATCAGCGTTCGCCATTTCCACGCCTCAAGCAACATATTAACAGGCATCAGCGCAATACACAATACAAGCGCAGACCACTGCAAGCCGCCCATATCACGCAAACCGGACACCAACGATGCATAGTCATCATAAGTAGCCAAACGGTAAGCCAAATAAGTCATAGCCGCTGTAGCTATAGCCCACTCTATGATATGTAGAAGTTTCTTCCTTTTCATTTTCCGCGGCAAAAGTACTGCTTTTTTTGCATATATGCAAAATTTTTTGTACCTTTGTGCCTGATTTACGATGAAACGACAAATAACCATTGTATTAGTTCTGATTACTCTACTCTTTCCGATTGCGACAAGAGCAGAAGAAGTGTTGTCTGTAGACGATATCATTCTGGACATCTACCATGCCGTGACAGAATTAGGCGAAACAGACTATGAACAAATACAGTCGGACTTGTATGCCTTGCACAATGCACCTATTAATCTGAATAGTGCCACGGAAGAACAACTGGAGCAACTCTATTTTCTCTCACCACGACAGATAGACGACATCCTGGCATATGTTGACCACCACCCGATGAATAGCGTTTACGAGCTGCGACTTATTCCTTCGCTGGCAGACTACGAGATACGCGATCTGCTGCCGTTTATCTATGTAGCGCAACCACAGGCAAGCGAAAAAATGATTGTGCGGGAAGTGTTTAGTCAGGCCAAGCACGAGTTGTTGGCGCGTGTTGACGCGCGCAACTGTGAGGCGTACGACGAAAGCGACCCGATATATACGCAGATTCGTTATACATTCGACTACCGACATCGCGTACGTTTTGGCGCACAACTCCGCCGACCCGCGGGAGGTGATGCCGAAAGTTTGCAATACGGCGGCTATATTCATTTGCGCGATATAGGCCACTTGCACACGTTGGTAGCGGGCAATTTCCAAGCCTCGTTTGGACAAGGGCTGGTCCTTGCGCCTGTTTTTCACACCGGCAAATCTGCCTATGTGAACAATGTGGGTCTACAACAAGAAGGCTTGCGTTACTATTCATCGGTTGACGGTGAAGGTTTGCACGGAGCGGGAGCCACTTTTCGTCACAACTTCAGCAAACGAACTCGGTTGGATATCAGCGGTCTGTACTCTATGCGGCGCGCCAATGACAGCACATGGCATCACTTGTTGGGCGCAAACATGACATTGCGGCACAAAAGACTACAAGTGGAAATAACAGCTATTGAGAATCTATGGACAGACAGCATTCATCCGTATCGCAACGCTGCATACAATCAACACTATTTTCGCGGCAGAAGGCAAGCCGTATTAGGCAGTTCCATTCGCTACAATCATGGCTGGTTCGACTTGTTTGGGGAAGTGGCCACTGCGCAGAACAGGGAGCAGGAAACAGGTTACGGGAGACAGGAAACAAGCTACGGGGGAACGGAGAAACCGCATTGGGGAATAGGCACGATAGTCGGAAGCCGTTTTTATCCCACAACAGGCCTGTCGCTGATGTTACTCTACCGCTACTACTCTCCATGGTTTGACAATGCGCTGGGCTATGCGTTCTCCGAGACTTCGCGCATAGGCGATGAGAACGGCGGATACGCGGCCTTTGAACTCACGCGGATACCTCGTTGGCGCATCAGCGGTTATGGAGATGTATTCTATTTCTCCGGCCGCAAATACGGCATCAACTATGCGCCTTCATGGGGTTATGATGCACTCATAGAAACGCGCTTTCAGCCCTCTTCGCGATACTATATGACGCTGCGTCTGCGAGCAAAAGAGAAGGGCAAACTTGCCACTTACTCTACACGCTATCTATTTGATTACAAGAAGAATGGGTGGTCTCTAAGGACAACTATGGAAGCCAACATGACGCGCGACTCGTTAGGCCATATCGGTTATGGAGTAAGCGCCTATCAGGACGTACAATATACATTCCGAACGGCGCCCGTTAGTCTGCGCGGACGTATTCAGTTTTTCGATGCTCGCGAATGGAACAACCGCATTTATTGTTACGAGCACGACGTCTTGTATGCCTATTCTATTCCTGCCGTTTATGGTTTAGGCGGACGGGCTTATTTATGCCTGCGGTGGCAGATCATAGAGCAATTGGCGCTCTACCTGCGCGTAAGCGAGACGCTCATTGCACCCAAATGGTACGAAGCGAAACATCCCGAGTGGTCTCCATCTGATCACATGCCGCTTCCCTCCCGCACGGATGTGCATCTACTGCTCCGTGCAACATTATAACGATGGTTATTGACAGTCGCTATCGCCCCGTATCTGTCCCGTTTCTGTCTCGTGTATTGTCTAGGATTGTCTCGATATTAGTTCGAGATAAGTTCGATGTGAGTTCGAATGACTTAGGATTACATCGGCATGCTACAAAACAGAATAACACAAAAAAGATAAATAGTTCGTTTTTCGGCAAATGATATGCGAAGAGAGATGAAAAATAATTTTAATTCATTTTTTCGCAAGAAAAACTTGCATAATTAAATTATTTGTTCTATCTTTGCCGCCGAAAAAGGGGCGCTATATACCAGAGCGCATTGTAAAAACCTAACAAAAAGTATAACTAAACGGCCGTAAAAACCTAAACAAAAAAGAGGCCGAACAACCTAAAACTTAACTATTACATGAAAACACCAAGCCTATCGATGATAGGAGAAAACACTTACCTTACTATAGAAACCCTTAACCACTAGATCAGTATGAAAAAACACGTTCTCATTATTGTCGGTTTGATAAATGCCATGGCGATATGTTCCGCTAATTTTATCAAGGTGACTGATGCCTCTGTACTGAAAGACGGAGACAGAGTTTTACTCGGGCGCGCTGCAGACGGCCAAGTTAATGGCGGATTTACAGAGAATAAGAAAGCGCTTCGTTCGTGCAATAATGCGGTGTTCGCCGGTAATACCCTATCGATAGACGATGCGACCAGCCTGCTGCTGAAGAAGAACGGCAGCTATTGGAATATATATGTCGGCAGTACGCCTATAGGACACAATAGCGGCAATAGTCATTTTGATGTAACGCAGGCCACTACGAGCAACTTCACTATCGAGATTATGGATGGCGGAGAAGCCAAGATAACAAGCCAAACGGCAGGGGACAAGAACGAAGAGGTATTCTTCAACTACAACGTTTCCGACCCGCGTTTTGCGCTCTACAGAGTAGCTTCCAACCAAGCGCCGATAGAACTCTACGTATTGGACGGAGAGAGCGATCCGGTGGAGATACCGCTGAGCGTGTCGCTCGACAAAGTTACAGCAGAAATCCACATGGGCACACCGGAAATGCTGATAGCTACCGTGTCTCCTGCTGACGCGCCGAATAAGTCGCTAACATGGGGATCGACCAACAACGCGGTGGCCACCGTGTCGAACGGCATAGTGACTCCGGTAGCTTTGGGAACAACCAAGATATGGGTGAGGCTGAATGCCGCAACAGACAAGACTGACACATGCGAAGTTACGGTCCTGCCGGCAACAACAACGGAGATAGTCAGTTACAATGCTGTCAGAAGAGAAGAGTACCTGCCCGTCGGCGCGAAAGTATTCTTCGGAACAAGCAGGAACAACGAGAACTACGTCATGGGACAACACACCCAAGGCTATAACTATATATTCGGGACCGCTGCCAATTACGGCGAGGAACGCCACAGTGTAGAGGCATGCCTGCAATATAGTTATACTATACAACGCGAAGGCAATTACTACATATTTGCCGACCATGATGGCAAGTATCTGCGTGCCGTCAGCGAAGACAAATTGGGCGTGGGAACACAAGTGGACATGTCTGCCAAATGGCTGTTGGAGTCGCTGAACGAAAATGATGGTACAGCCATACTGGTGAATGCCGGTTGCCATAACTACCTGTACAACAACTCGAATAACGACATTTTCAATCTGTACAGCGGCATGGGCGATGGCAGTAACATTGCTAAAGTGATACTCTACTCGAGCGAGGCGCCGGACTGGAGCACGCCACTACGCGATGCATGGATAGAGGTCGATACCAACTTGCTGGATTGGGGCAAACAGGAAATGGACACCACCAGCCACACATGGAGCGGAAGTCGCACGCTGACCGTTAGAGTCAATGACCTGATGGAGAACGCAATAGTAACTCTCGTAGCAGACCACACTTTCCGCTGCGATTGGACCAAGATAGAGGCAGACCGTAGTACTCCGGCTGAGATAACCGTCTATTGGGATGCAGAACAGGAAGGCATTTATACAGGCCAACTGCATATCACCTGCTCGGGAATGGACGAGGTGCGCATCAACCTGCGCGCAGAAGCATTTGACCAGACATTCGTTCCGGAACCAGAACCGGAGTTCGTCATCGACCCGGACACGCTGTTGATAGAGCTGAACGCAGAGAATGCATATAGTACGCAGCAGTTTTTCAGCTTCAGCGCAACCCACCTGAAGAGAAGTCTATTTGCCAAATGGGAGCACTCGGAAGATACCGCGTACGATGATCTCAACGAGAATAAATACATGAAAGTGATGGCTGCGCTGCAGACTTTCGACTTGGGTTACGCCATTTCGTACGAACCGGGAAAAGATTACTTGGACACCAAGGTGATTGTCATTGTGAACAACCTGGAGGAAGAAGGCACCTATAACACCAAACTGCATTTCTACAGCCTCAAGGAGAACTCGAAGACAGCCTATGAGTTCTACCACACGGTGAACATCATCATTCGTGTGAGCAAACCGGTCGAAGTTCCTATAGATGGCGGCAATGAAGAGAAAGACAAAGAAGCCATAGAGGACACAATGTGCGGAGTACATGCTTCCAAAATAATGCGCGAAGGCCGCGTCCTTATCTTACGCGGAGAAAGCACATACAACGTACTAGGAACACGCGTGAAATAAATAATGCAAACAGATTAACCATTATATATAGATGAAGAGAATTTTTACCTATACCTTGTTTATTTGTGTGTTTGGCGCAGCGGTGCTAAATGCGGAGAGTTTCATTAGGATAACCGATGTCTCCACACTCAAAGACGGAGACAAGATATTGTTGGGTTGCGCCGCACGAGGCAAAGTGAGCGGAGGATTCATGAGCAACAAAGAGTCGCTGACTGCTGTAAATGCGACCTTCGTCAATGACACCGCCAAACTGGACAATCCGATGTACCTGACCCTAAAGAAAAACAACAACTATTGGAATTTATTTGTCGGCACGAAGCCTATTGGTCACAAAAGCGGTTACAACACTTTTGACGCCCAACAGAAAACCACAACAGATTTTGCCATCAGTTTTACGGATAGTACCGCACATATTATCAGTCAAACAGCCGGCAAGAATAATGCTACGGTGTCACTATGCTACAACACAGATAATCCGCGCTTTGCATTATATGCAGCAAGTGTTGCTCAAGCCACTGATATCGAGTTGTACAGGTTGGACGAAGAGAGTGTACCGGAAATAGTGCCGGTTGCCGTTGACCTAAGTCAAGAGAAAGCAGATGTACGCCTGGGCAGTATGCTGACGTTGATTGCCACTATCACTCCGAACGATGCTGTTGATCAGACGCTTACGTGGGGCACGACCGACGCTGAAGTAGCGACTGTGGACAATGGTATTGTCACACCGATTGCTATAGGAAATGCAAAGATATGGGTTAAGACCAACACTGCCGACAAAACCGACACGTGCCAAGTGAGTGTTCTGCCGATGGCCACTACCGAAACAGCCATATTCAATGCAGTACAAAAGGCTGACTATCTGGCTGCCGGCGACACCGTCTTCTTCGGTACTATTCGCAGCGGAGAAAGCTACGTCATGGGGCAATACGTCTCGGGCAATAATATCAAAGGAGCAGGAGCCACGTACAGCAACGACCGTCATAGTGTGGAGGCATGCCTGCAATATGCTTACACCATAGAACGCGAAGGAGACTACTACCTGTTTGTTGACCACGACGGCAAGTATCTGCGCACGCTGGCTGGCGACAAGTTGGGCAGCGGACAACGAGATCAATATGCTCGCTGGTCTATCGGCGCCATAGACGAAAACGATGCAACTGTCATCGTGAGCGCCTCCAACGGTTACGGCATATACAACAACTATCAGGGCACAAACGATATGTTCCGAGTATATGAGGGTTTGGGTGATGGTAGCAATCTGGCCAAGACAGTATTGTACTCGAGCGCTGCGCCAGCGTGGGTAGAGCGAGTGCCGGAGCCATGGATTAGAGTGGATACCAATTATCTCGATTGGGGCCAACAAGAGTTGGACGAAGATACCGACTCTTGGGAAGATAGCCGCAAAGTGACAGTCACTATCAACGATCTGCCTGCTGACGCTAAGGTCGAACTGAGAGGCGACACCTCTTTCTTTTGCGGCTGGACCGAGATAAAAGCCACACGCACAACACCGGCGGAAATAACCGTTTTCTGGAGAACAGAGCACGCAGGTGAACATACCGGACAATTGATTATCAGTTGTGCAGGAGTGGACACTATCACAGTCGATTTGCATGCTGAAGCCATAGGACAAATCGGACCGCAATTGTCAGTATCAGTAGATAGTCTGAGCCTTGACCTCAACAAGGATAATAAATATAGCAATCGGCAAGGATTCACCTTCAGCGCGAACCACCTCAAGAAGAATCTCTATTGCAAATGGGAGCATACCGGCAGAGCGATGTTCAACTATGAGTACGAGAACAAATATGTAGAAATTATGGTCGGCGACGAGAGACTATACATCAATAGTTCTGTTTCCTTTGCACCGGACTCCGACTATACGGATATAGATGTATTGTTTAAGGTGGAGGGATTGCCGATGTCCGGCACCTATCCGACCAAACTGCATTTCTACAGTTACAAAGCCGGCTCGCAAACAGAACTGGCTATTGACAAGACTATTCCCGTGACGGTTCATGTGGTTATCAGTGGACCGCACGAAAGTATAGACAATACCAACTTCGGTGTTTCTCCGACTAAGATCATTCGCGACGGAAGACTACTCTTCATTCGCGGCGAGCAAATGTACGACATCTTGGGCACAAAAATCAGATAAATATTCTTTCGAGGTTTTATTGAGGTTTTATCGAGGTCTGATAATCCTCTTGGGGACTAACACCGGAGACCATGAAAAGCCAAAAACGTGCGATGCAAATTTGCCAAAATGATTAAAAATCGAAAAAAGCACGCAAAATACTTGCATATCAAAAAAAATATTTGTATCTTTGCGCACTTTTTGAAGAATTGGAGAGATACCAAAACAATAAACCTATTATTAACAACAAAAAAACAACAAATCAATGAAAAAGATTTTTTCTATTGTTTTCGCTATGTTGGCAGTAACCACCATGGCTTTCGCAGAGTCAAAAACTGTAAACTGCGGTACAGAAGTACAGATTACTGCAACTGCTGAAACGGGTTACCACTTCGTTCGTTGGAACGACAACAACACGAACAACCCACGTACCGTCGAAGTTACTGAGGACATGAACTTCATCGCTTACTTCGACATCAACACCTACTCTATTCGTTTCATGAATGGTGAGGAAGTTCTCCAAGCACTGACCGTTAACCACGGTATTGTTCCTGAGTACACCGGTAGCACTCCTACCAAGGCTTCTACCGCTCAGTACAACTACTCATTCAGTGGCTGGCAAATCGATCCGTACGCTGCTGACAATGATCAGGACTACATCGCTCAATTCGAGTCTATTCTTCGTCAGTACACTATCCGCTTCTTGAACGAGGATGGTAGCGAGATTACTTCTAACTTGGTTAACTATGGCGCAACTCCTGTTGCTCCTGAAGAGCCGACAAAGGCTTCTACCGCTCAGTACAACTACGTATTCGCCGGTTGGGGTAGCGAGATCGCTGCTGTCAGCGGAGACAAGGACTATCAAGCTGTGTTCACTCCGGTTCTGAGAAAGTACAACGTTGTATTCAAGGACTACGATGGTTCTCTCATCGCTTCCGATTCTTACGACTACGGAACCTCTTTGTCAACCATCATGCCTGCTAATCCTACACGTGCTAACGAGGGTTGTACAGCTTACAGCTTCAGCGGCTGGGGAACTATGCCAGAAACTGTTAACGGCGACCTTGAGTTCACAGCAAGCTACAGCTCTTCAACTATCCAATAC